>NZ_JBFRPJ010000008.1:0-67835 GCF_041471945.1 Vibrio sp. 10N.261.51.A4 | reverse complement strand
GAGGCCGTCTTTAAAGTGTGCGAGCGCAAGTAAACGCATCTTCATCTGAATGGTTTTTTGCTGGCTCGCAAGCTTTTTGAAGTCAGTGTTATTAAGGCTATCCATGGCTAAATTTCACAATAATTCATCAATCTTAATTAGATCACATTTTTACTTTAATTGGTATAATTCACTAGCTACCACCAAAAACTTAAGTACGATATGCACCTAATCCTAAATGGCGACTAATATAATGAGTAAGCGTCAGTAATTTGGGATTATTATGAGGTTCTTTTTTGCACTGGTTGTATTCTTTTGTTCATTTTCTCTATCAGCAACTTCGTGGGAAAAAGAGAGTCACCCTACTAAAAATTCACCCTCATCAATTGGAAGCTATGCCAATGGCTGTCTAGACGGCGCACAGGCTTTGCCTATTAATGGTTTGGGGTATCAGATCATTCGCCCTCAAAGAGAGCGCTACTATGGCCATACAGAAGCTATAAAGTTTATTGAGAGGTTAGGAGTCACGACCAGCGAGAAGCTCAATACTAATTTATTGATCGGTGATATTTCTCTTCCCAGAGGAGGGCGCTTTTCTTCAGGTCATTCAAGTCATCAAATAGGGTTAGATATTGATATATGGCTAAGGTTAACCAGTAAGAGGTTGTCAGAGAACGAATTAGCTGTGCCTAAACCTGTGAGCGTTGTGGATCTTACCAACTACAAATTGCGTGAATCGAATTGGACCGATGATCATTTTCAAGTTATTCGTTATGCGGCGAAAGATGAAAAAGTGGTGCGTATTTTTGTTCATCCAGTGATCAAGCAAACCCTTTGTGAACAAGAAAACTCTGACGCTAATGATAGAGCTTGGTTAGGCAAAATAAGACCTTGGTGGGGACACCACTCCCACTTCCACGTTCGTTTAAAGTGTCCTGAAGGCAGTTCAAACTGCATAGCTCAAGCGAGCCCTCCTAAAGGTGACGGTTGTGGAGATGAACTTGCAAGTTGGGCTCCAAAGACTGTTCCAGTTCCACCTCCTAAAAAAGTAGCGAAAACTAAGAAAAAGAAAAAAGTTAAAGTGATGCCAAGTCAGTGTTTGGCCTTGATATCGAATAAGTAATCCTGTTCATCGAGGCTTTTTACAGTGGTACTGCCACTGGTTTTTTCGACTCTAAAACTGGAGAAATATCACACTTTTGTCTAGAGTTTATAAACACGAGATTAAGAACATCGTTTGATATTAATAAAAGCAATAACGGTATCAGCAAGGGCGATGGCGAATTTGACAAGGTTTGGTCAGGGATTGAGTGTTTTGGGGTGAAAGATGCGGCTTATATGCAGTATGCGAAATCAGAGTCTGATACCCGTCGATAGATAATTCAAGGATAAGACTATGACTATGATTTGTGCGAAGGAATTTTCAGAATGGTTAAGACATAGGTTCAACGCTGAAAGCTCGGGTATTTCAATTTCAAGAGATGACATCAATCAGCTAACAGGCAGACAACGTTTAGACCCTAGTTTCGTAAATGATGTTCACTATGAATTGATGCAGTATGGAATGGCATTTGTGACCGATACCAGCAGGGAAAACTTTTATCTTGTTCCTATAGCTCAATCAATAAACTGGCGAGAACGACTCGAATATCAATTTGAAAAAGAGCTCTTCTGCAATATTTATCCAATCGGAAAATCAGGATGAAAAAAAAGGTTCAACTTATGGTTAAGTTGAACCTTTCTTCTTTTAGGTCAAGCCTTGAATGATAACAAACTTCTCAAGTAGCTCGTCATCAGTTTCAATATGGTTTGGGTCAGTGATGATGCATTTTGTAATCGGACACACTGACTGGCATGTTGGCTTTTCATAGTGACCTTTACACTCTGTACATAAATCAGGATCGATCTCGAAGATGCTGTCGCCCATAGTGATTGCACCATTTGGGCATTCAGGATCACACATATCGCAGTTTATGCACTTGTCAGTAATTAACAGAGCCATTATTTTCTTCTCAAGTAAGTCGCTTAAGTAAAAATTATTTGCCTGATGCGTTACGTGTATCTTGGCCTTCGCTCAAGTTACGCATCAGCAAGCCGTACTCTAGATCTAGATCTGCTGGTACAGGAATAAATACAAAGTGACCGTTACCTTTCGCATCGTCGACCGCTTCAGATTTGCGGTTTTCCATAACTTCTAGTTTGAAAACAACGTTACCTTTCGGTGTCATCATTTCTAAGCTGTCGCCTACTAGGAACTTGTTCTTCACTTCTACTTCCGCTAGGTCACCACGGCGCTTACCTGTGAACTCACCAACAAACTGTTGAGTGTCAGAGATAGAGTAACCGTACTCGTAGTTTTGGTATGTATCGTGTGTATGGCGACGTAAGAAGCCTTCAGTGTAACCACGGTGAGCTAGGCTCTCTAGTGTACCCATTAGGCTTTCATCGAATGGTTTGCCTGCCACTGCATCGTCAATAGCTTTACGGTAAACCTGAGCAGTACGTGCACAGTAGTAGAAAGACTTAGTACGACCTTCAATCTTCAGAGAGTGAACACCCATCTTCGTTAGGCGCTCAACGTGTTGGATTGCACGAAGGTCTTTTGAGTTCATGATGTAAGTACCATGCTCATCTTCAAACGCTGCCATTTTCTCTTCTGGCTTGTGTGATTCAGAAAGCAGAACCACTTCGTCTGTTGGTTTACCAAGGCCTAGTGTGTTGTCTGGACGCTCATCTTGAACTTCAATGTCTTGCGTTTCTACTTCTTGAATAGCAACACCAGTAGGGTTTGCTTCAACGATCTGACCGTTTTCGTCTTCTTTCGCTGCTTCTGTTTTGTATTCCCAGCGGCAAGCGTTGGTGCAAGTACCTTGGTTTGGATCGCGCTTGTTCATGTAACCAGAAAGCAGACAACGGCCTGAGTAAGCCATGCAAAGAGCTCCGTGAACAAAGATCTCTAGCTCTGTTTCTGGGCAGTGTTCGCGAATCTCTTCGATCTCTTCAAGCGATAGCTCACGAGATAAGATCACACGCTCAACGCCTTGAGTTGACCAGAACTTAACGGTCGCCCAGTTTACTGCGTTTGCTTGAACAGAAAGATGGATTGGCATTTCAGGGAATGCTTCACGAACCATCATGATAAGACCAGGATCTGACATGATAAGCGCGTCAGGGCCCATGTCTACAACTGGTTTGAGGTCGCGAATGAATGTTTTTAATTTAGAGTTGTGCGGCTGAATGTTACATACAACATATAACTTTTTGCCTTGAGCATGAGCTTCATCGATACCAATTTGTAGGTTTTCGTGATTGAACTCGTTGTTACGAACGCGAAGGCTGTAACGTGGCTGGCCTGCGTAAACTGCATCTGCACCGTAGGCGAATGCGTAACGCATGTTTTTGAGGCTTCCTGCCGGTGATAATAGTTCAGGTACAAATGGTTTTTGTGTAGTCATTGCTTCGTTCTCTAATCTGATCTCAAGTCAGGTTGATACCACCAAGTGATATCAAAGGGGCGCAAATTTTACGCTAAAATGAGTTTGGTTGATAGCCCTAAAGATAGCAATGACATTAACAAGAGGGCAGAGAGGCAAATATAAGTGGGAACTTAGCGAGAAATAAGCTCAGACACCCTTAGCACCTGAGCTTATAGTTTGACTGATTAAGCGTTAGGTTGAGTTAACCCGCCTAATGATTCAAATAGGTTTGGAAGGAAAACACTGAACTCACCACAAAGTAGAGAGAAGTCTGCATCAAAACGCGCAGCTTGATCTTCACGAGGAATATCGTCGTTTTCGTCTTTGAGCTCATCACTGAATTTCAGGCGCTTGATGCTGCCATCTTCTGCAAGAATGAACTCAATACGGTCTTGCCAGTTGATAAGAAGTTTTGTCACCATCTTATTGGCTTCGATGTGGTTTTTAATCTCATCCGCTTCTAGTTCTTGTTTCTTAACTCGAACAATACCGCCGTCTTCTTGAATAGATTTTAGCTCTGCTTCATCAAGCATAGTGATACCTTGAGGCGTATCGCCAGACTTAACCCATTCAGTTAACGTTGTTTCAATCGCTTGCTCTGGAATCGCAGGCACTACTGGTAGGCTACCCATTGTTTTACGTAGTAACGCCAATGCATCTTCCGCTTTTTTGTAGCTGCTAGCATCAACCACGATGAAACCTTCTTTTGGCATGATCAGCGCGTAAGTGAAGTTACTGCGACTGAATGCGCGAGGAAGCAGGTCAATGATGATGTCTTCTTTTAGGCTGTCTTTCTCTTTCTTTTTCAGAGGTGTACCAGACTCTGCCTCAAGCGTTTCTACTTTTGCGTTCAATGATTCTTTGATCACAGAAGCGGGTAGCATTTTCTCTTCTTTCTTTGCACAGATAAGAATGCGGTTTTCTGATACGTGCGTCATCATATCGCCATGTCTACCCATTGCGTGTACCCAACCAAACTTCTGTTTGTCTTGGCTACCACAAGGAGTAAAGCGGAATTCTTCAAGTTGTTTCTCTAGCTGATCTGCGTTGAAATCAATATCACGGTTGAAGCGATAGACTAGGCAATTTTTAAACCACATATATTTTTCTCATACCTTTTTAGAAGTGCCTCATGATATGAGATCTAATTCGATTTGTCCTTAGCTCTGTATCAAAAATTATAAAGTGAAATGTTTGAGACAGTTATATGAAAATTTGTTTTCAAAGGTCACAAAAGTGTCATAATTAACTCAGATAATGCAATGCGTTGATTAAATACAAAGGCTATTCAATTATGTCGAGAAGGATTCTGGTCGTTGAAGATGAAGCACCTATTCGTGAGATGCTGTGTTTTGTACTTGAACAAAAAGGCTACCAAGCAGTAGAGGCTGAAGATTACGATACAGCGGTAAACAAGCTATGTGAACCTTTCCCAGATCTAGTATTACTAGATTGGATGCTACCTGGTGGTAGCGGGATAAACTTTATCAAGCACATGAAGCGTGAAGAGTTAACTCGCAACATCCCAGTGGTGATGCTAACAGCTCGTGGTGAAGAAGAAGATAAGGTTCGCGGTTTAGAAGTTGGCGCTGACGACTACATTACCAAACCGTTTTCGCCAAAAGAGCTTGTTGCTCGCCTTAAAGCGGTGATTCGTCGTGTAACACCAACGGCATTGGAAGATGTGATTGATGTACAGGGCCTTAAATTAGACCCAGTATCACACCGCGTGACCGCAAGTGAAGGTCCAGTTGATATGGGACCAACAGAATTCAAAATGCTGCACTTCTTTATGACGCACCAAGAGCGTGTATACAGCCGAGAGCAGCTGCTTAACAACGTTTGGGGTACCAATGTTTACGTTGAAGACCGAACGGTTGATGTACATATTCGACGCCTGCGTAAAGCGCTTGAGTCTGCAGGTCACGATAAGCTAATCCAAACGGTTCGTGGCGCTGGCTACCGTTTTTCTACAAAGGCTTAATGTGGCTTCGCTGCCCAGTTTACGGAGTCCTGAATGGTTGAAAAGTTAACCTGGAAAAAGCTGGCTTGGGAGCTGGCTTTTTTTTACGCACCATGGGTTTTAGTCGGATGGATATTCGGTTACCTACCTTGGTTGCTGCTGGCTGCTACGGTATTGCAGCTCGGCTGGCATCTACACAACCAAATGCGTTTGTCCGCATGGCTGTGGGATGAGAAGCGTCTAACTCCACCTTCAGGCTCTGGGAACTGGGAATCTCTGTTTAACGGTATTTATCGTATGCAGCAGAGACAGCGTCGCAAACGCAAAGAACTGACTAACCTTATCCGCCGTTTCCGTAACGGTGCAGAATCGCTTCCCGATGCCGTTGTGGTATTTCGCGGTGAAGGCAATATCGTTTGGTGTAACAAGCTAGCTCAGTATTTGCTGGGCTTTCGTTGGCCAGATGATTCAGGTCAACCGATCTCGAATTTGATTCGTACTCCAGATTTTATTAAGTACCTTAATAAGCAAGATTTCTCTGAGCCATTAGAGATGCCTTCTCCATTGAATGTGGAGCGTATGCTCGAGCTGCGTATTGTGCCGTATACCGAGGGTGAACACCTGATGGTGGTACGTGATGTGACCCAGCTTAAGCAGTTAGAAGGCATGCGCCGTAACTTCTTCGCTAACGTTTCTCATGAATTGCGTACGCCGATGACCGTCCTTCAAGGTTACCTTGAAATGACCGAAGATCCAGACATGATCGTTGGCCCAATGTGGACCAAGGCGCATGGCGTAATGACTGAGCAGCTCAATCGAATGAACAGTTTAGTTAATCAACTACTCACGCTTTCGAAAATTGAAGCGGCGCCAATGCATGAGTTGGATGAAGTGGTCAACGTTCCGGCGATGCTTGAGGTTCTTGAGAAAGAAGCGGCGAGCCTTAGCGGTGAGCGCGAACATAAGCTTGAGTTTGATATCGATAAGAGCCTACGAGTTCTTGCCGATGAAGACCAATTGAGAAGTGCGATATCGAATTTGGTTTATAACGCGGTTAAATACACACCCGCAGGTGCAACGGTCAAAGTGCGTTGGTATCAAACCAGCCAAGGCGCGTGCTTAGATGTGTCAGATACTGGTGATGGTATCGAGCCACAACACTTACATCGACTCACAGAGCGTTTCTATCGTGTAGATAAAGCACGCTCACGTGATACCGGTGGTAGTGGTCTTGGATTGGCGATTGTGAAACATGCGCTTAGTCACCATGACTCACATTTAGAAATTCAAAGTGAAGTAGGAGTCGGTAGTCGATTCCATTTCACATTACCAAATCGACTGACAGTGTCATGAGTTGTTTGACACGCAGGATGCGTTTGCCAATCAGCTCATTATTAGCGTTTGCTTTGGCCAACCCTGTTCATGCCGAACTGGGTGTCGACTCTCTTCCTGATTATTCTAAGGTTCCGGGCATTTCTGGGAGCTTATTATCGGTAGGTTCGGATACCTTAGCGGGCATGACGACGTTATGGGTGGAAGAGTTTAAATCTTACTACCCGAACGTTAACGCTCAAGTCCAAGCATCTGGTTCTTCTACTGCGCCTCCAGCCTTAACCGAAGGTACTGCCCATCTAGGACCAATGAGTCGTCCGATGCGCTTGCGAGAAGTAGAGGCGTTTGAAAGAGAACATGGTTATAAACCGACAGCACTGCGAGTGGCGATCGATGCGATTGGACTTTTTGTGCACAGAGATAATCCTATTGAGGGGCTCAATTTCCGTCAGATTGATGGCATCTTTTCCGAGACATTACGCTGTGGTGCGACGAAACCGCTGAACGATTGGCAAGATCTAGGCGTCGACCAACCTTGGGCGAAACATCGATTCCAGCTGTTTGGGCGCAATTCCGTTTCGGGAACCTATGGCTATTTCAAACAAAACGCATTATGTGGTGGTGACTTTAAGAACCGAGTCAATGAGCAGCCAGGTTCTGCATCGGTTGTACAGTCGGTCGCATCATCAATCAGCGGCATAGGTTACTCAGGTATTGGTTATCGTGTCGCTGGCGTTAAGCTAATTCCTATTGCTGAGCATGGTTCTGATTATGTAGAGCCGACTCGAGCGAATATCTTGAGTGGTGATTACCCTCTATCACGCTTTCTTTATGTATACGTGAATAAACACCCAGATAAACCGCTTTCTCCCGTTGAGAGAGAGTTCCTCACTTTTGTGTTCTCAAAGCAAGGACAAGAACTTGTAGAGAAAGATGGCTATTTAGCAATACCGTCTGAGTTCGCAGAGCAAGAGTTGGCAAAAGTCGGGCTCTGATTGAGGCTACGATAAACTTAGATAAGAAACGTATGAACAGCTTGCGATGTCGCAGGCTGTTTTAATTTTGACTGTTCGTTATTTTAGCTTCAACGACCATCCTGCATTTTGCCAACGTTGTTGCTCTTCTCTGAGTTCACAATCAAGCAGTTGGTTTTGGGCCAACCAATTGCTGTTAGATCCTTTCAATTCCCAGTTATCTTGTTGTTCAATCGTTAGAGTTACGTCTGGAGTTAGTGCTTGATTTCGCTGACGGTTGAGTAAGATAGCGAGTCTCAATATACGAATCAGCAGGGTGATTTGTTGTTGGGTAAACAGAGAAAGTTCCGGCAAATCTTGTAGCTTGAGCGATTTTCTTTGATAGCGAACCAATGTTGATATAAAACGCTGCTGCTCAGTATTGAAGCCTGGCATTGTCGTGTGCTTAAGCAGATAGGCCGAATGGCGGTGATAACCTTGGAATGCAATGCTTTGTCCTACCTCATGAAGCAACGCAGCCCAACCAAGCAGATCATACAGCTCATTAGTGACCGCAGTTGTCACTTGAGGTTGCACTTGTTTCAGCAATGCAAGGGCGAGCACTTTCACTTTCTCGCCATGAGTTACGTCTACATGGTATCGAGAAACGAGCGTTTCGGCAGTTCTTGTTCGAACATCAATATCTTTAAACCGATCCTCCATGTCATATAGAACGCCTTCTCTCAGGGCACCATCAGAAAAATGTAACTCCTTGATGTCTAGCGTATCCATGGCTGCTGAAAGAATGGTGACGCCTGCAGCAAATACAGGCTTTCTCTCATCACTTAAGCCTGAAAGATTTAAGGTGTTGGATGATGAAAACTCACATAAGTGATTCTTCAAATAAGACAGGCGTTGGGGCGTAATGAGACCGTCGGTGAACCCTAAGCCAATGAGTACCTCTTTTATTGATTTAGCAGTCCCTGATGAGCCAAAAGCGATTCCCCAAGGGGCTTTTGTGTATTCTTCAATCAATGGCATCAATAGACGAGTAGCTGAGGTATAAGCATCTGAGAAGTGTCGTGAAGTTAGCCCTTCGTCAGCAAAGAAACGTTGAGTGAAGTTGACGCATCCCATCGGTAAACTGCGCATAATTAGAGGAGTAAAGCCTTGTCCAGCAACGAGTTCGGTACTGCCACCACCGATATCAATAACCAACTTAGATTCAGAAGCGGTTTGAGTGTGCTCTACACCGTTATAGATTATTCGAGCTTCTTCTTGACCGGAAATGATCTCTATTGGAAAAGGAAACAGTGGTTTGGCTTGCTCTAAGAAGTCTTTAGCGTTTTTGGCTTTTCTTAGGGTATGAGTCGCAACAACTCTGACATCATCAAGCTCAAAATCCGCCAGTCGCTCTGCGAACACCTTGAGGCATTCTAGGCCTCGCTCGATAGCGCTTTCGGATAGGACGTTACGTTCATCCAATCCATCACCTAATCTCACTTTCTGTTTGTGTCTGCTGACTAATTGCAGGTGTTGATCGAATACTCGGGCAACCACCATGTGAAAGCTGTTCGAACCCAAGTCGATAGCGGCAATACATCGAGAATGTTTGTTATCAATTAGCGGCATGATTTCTTCTCTTGTTTGTACTTCTTGCGAGCAAGTTTCTCCATACGTTTAATATAGTGGTAAGTGGAGAGTTGTGACGTCGGGTAATCAAGTGGGTTTGCTGGTGGTTGTATGTAAGGGTTGCTCATCGCTTGGTCTAGCACTCGAGCTTTGTTGCTGTCATCGAAATGAAACTCGGTGATATCGATAATGGTTTGCTTGATCTTTGGATCTAAAATTGGAGCTGCAACTTCGATGCGGTGATCAAAGTTTCGTGTCATCCAGTCAGCGGAAGATATATAGACCTTCGGCTTTCCAGCGTTACCAAATATCATCACTCTCGGATGTTCGAGAAAACGGTCGACCACACTGACAATCTCAATATGGTCACTGATGTTGGGTATGCCAGGGACAAGAGAGCACATGCCGCGAATGACCATTCTCACTTTTACATTGGCTTGGCTAGCCTGATAAAGCTTTTCAATGATCTCTCGATCGACCAAATTGTTGAGTTTTAGAGTGATGTTCGCAGGCTTACCTTCTATCGCATTTTGTATTTCGTTATCTATCAACTGATACAGACGTTTTCTTGTATTCTTCGGTGACACAATCAGTTGTTTGAACTGGGACTTTTGATAAGGATTTTCAATGTACTTAAAGACTTGCCTCACCTCTTGAGTCAAATCTTCATTCGCAGTGAGCAGAGAAAAATCGGTATATACGCGCGCTGTCACTTCATGAAAGTTGCCAGTGCCAATATGGGCATAATGCTCGGTATGCTTGCCTTCTTTTCGTTTGATGAGCAGCAACTTGGAATGGATCTTCAAACTTGGGATGCCATGGATGACTTTTACACCCGCTTCTTGAAGTTTCTTGGTCCATTGAATGTTGGCTTGCTCATCAAAGCGTGCTTGCAGCTCGACAACCACAGTGACCTTTTTGCCATTGTGTGCTGCATCGATGATCGAGCTGAGGAGTTTTGAGCCTTCCGCAACACGGTAAACGTTTATTTTTATGGAGGTTACCTTGGGGTCAAAGGAAGCCTGCCTCACGAGTTCAGTGATGTGATTAAAGGTGTGATAAGGGTAATGCAACAAGATGTCACGAGCTTTGATCGCTTCGAAATAGTTAGGGTAGTGGCTGAAATGCGCGCACTTAATCGCGGGTAGTGGACGATTAACTAAATCACGTCGATTAAGGCTTGGGAACTCAGAGAAGTGTTTGAAGTTATGATAGCGACCACCCGCAATGACACTGTCATAGTCAGATAGTTTAAGTCTGACTTGTAAGAAGTTGAGCATTTCAGCGGGCATCTCTGACTCATAGATCAGACGGATCGGCAGTGCCGTTAAGCGCTGTTCTAAACCTAATGACATCGATTCTAATAGGTTATTTTCGTTGTCCTCTTGCAGATCATAATCGGCATCACGTGTCATTTTTATCGCAAAGCAACGCAATGAGTCATACTCAAAGAATCCTTTAAGCAAGTCATCCAAACAAAATCGAACTATATTATCTAACAAGATCAAAGTTGTACGCTGCGAACCCGAAGCTTCCGGTAACTTAACAAATCGAGGGAGTGCCTCTGATGGGATTTCGAGTAAGACATATTGAGAAGATGCCTCACGCTCGATGTCGATGGCTAAGTAACTTTGTTCGTCTTTGAGAATATTGAGTAACTGGCTATCTTCGTTCAAGAGAAGCGGTGTTAAGTGTGGCAGCACTTTTTTCTTAAAGTACTTTTTTATCCAGCCACTTTGTTCTTCGCTGATTTGCTGTTCGTTGACCAGAAAAATACGATTGCGTGCCAATTCCAGTAGCAAGTCGTTATACAGTTCATGGAATTGAGCATCGAGCTTGCTTGCTTTGCTCTGCATTTGAGTTAGTAGGCTTTTCGGCGAGTTGGAGGTTAGCTGTGGATCTTGAAGTAAGATCTTTCGCTTCACATCAGCAAATCGGACTTTGTAAAACTCATCGAGGTTTTTCGAGTAAATACCTAAAAAACGAACTCTTTCGATTAAGGGAACTGACTTATCTGCCGCTTCTTGGAGCACTCTTTCGTTGAAGGATAACCAGCTAAGTTCTTTTGTGACATAGTCTTTTTCCATCGAGATGAGAATCCTTGAGTACTGGCTATAGAGCTGATTACTTTAAATTAGAATGGCAAAATTCACAAAATCTATGATCTTACTTTAAGAAATATGGTCAACAAACTTGTTATTAGTTTCAGTTGTTTAACGTAACTTGTAATATAATTGTCATCTAACGTACATATTATGTCAGTAGCTAAAAAAAGGTAGATAAACAGATGGCTTCAGCCCAATTTTCATTGAAAGAGCGTGACAAAAAAAGATGGTTGAAAGATCGTCTCGTCCGTTTTTCAGTGACATGTGGTGCCGTCAGTGTTCTAGCTGCTCTGGTATTGATCTTTGTTTACTTGGCGATGGTCATTTTACCGGTGTTTTCTGATACTGGTTTAGAGACAGACCAAGCCGTAAAGACCGTTGCTGTAGAAAAGCCTATCGCCTTATCTGTTGATGAATACGGTCAGCATGCATTTACTATCGAAAAATCTGGCTTGGTGCAGTTTTGGGATTTAGAGTCTCAAAATACACACTCTTACTTTGAGCGAAATGTTTTAGCCAATCCTGTTGCCTTCTCTCGAAATACCCCATCAGAAAACTGGTTTGCCTTTGCCGATAGTGCAAGCAACCTTACTTTTTTCTATCCTGAGTATAGTGCGCCTGTGCTGCAAAAGGGCAGTGAAGCCGATCCTAAAATTGAGCAAATCGATCTCCCAGAACCATTTTTAAATGATGAACCCTCAAATGGGGCGACGATCGACAAATTCGCGTTCTCTAAGAATGGACGTGGGATTACGGTTGCCGCGCAGTTAAGTGACCAACGAGTCTTGGTTAAGTGGTATCAGAGTGACCTTACTGGTCAGTATGTTTTTCAGAAGAGCCAATGGCTATCGGATAAGCTGGGCTTGCAACAGCAACTGCTTGTCACACCTGATGGGCAAACTTTATACCTACGAGCACAATCGGATTTGGTTGTTTTGAAACTATCAGATAACGGTTTTGATGTTCGTGAAGTGATTGATCTTAGCTTGAATGATGCGAAACATTCCGTGAAAAGCATCGATTTACTTTCTGGTGCATACTCGTTGTTGGTTACGCATGAGGACGGACAGGTTTCTCAATGGTTCGATGTACTCAAAAATGAAAAACGTAGCCTGACCCATATTCGAGACTTCCAACTTGCTGAACAAGTGCAATTTATTCTTCCTGATACTTATAGAAAGGGTTTTTATAGCTTCTATAAGAACGGCACATTACAAAGCCACTATACGACCAGTGAAAAGCTGTCTTTGTTTGAACGAGCCTTTGATAAATCACCACAACTAGCCGCTATGTCTGCTAATGAACTGCATCTGGCGACTTTGATTGATGGCACCATCAGTGTGGCTAAAGTCGATAATGAATACCCACAAATCTCATTCTCATCGCTTTGGCAAAAGGTCTGGTATGAAAGTTACCCTGAACCGCAATACGTTTGGCAATCAACCTCGGCGAATGATGACTTTGAAGAGAAATTCAGTTTAGTACCTATCACATTCGGTACTATCAAAGCCGCTCTGTTTGCGATGATGTTTGCCGTGCCGGTTGCTGTGCTCGGAGCTATTTACACCGCTTACTTTATGTCTCCACGCATGCGAAGAGTCGTGAAGCCTTCGATAGAGCTGATGGAAGCTCTTCCGACCGTGATCATCGGATTCTTGGCTGGGCTTTGGTTTGCTCCAATCGTTGAGACACATTTAACAGCTGTCTTCTCATTAATGGTGTTATTACCACTGAGCACACTGTTGACTGGACTTGTTTGGTTCTGTTTACCGAAGATGGTAACGGGTCGCTTCTCTAATGGTTGGCACGCGCTGATATTGATTCCAGTATTGGTGGTTACAGTAGTTGCTGTGTTTGCTGGTGGAAGCAACATTGAAGCCTTATTGTTTGGTGGTGATATTCGTACCTTCTTGGCCAGCTATGGCATCGACTTTGACCAACGCAATGCGCTGGTGGTTGGTTTTGCTATGGGCTTTGCGGTCATCCCAACGATTTTCACTATTGCTGAAGACGCTATTTTCTCTGTACCTAAACATTTATCTGATGGCTCATTAGCGTTGGGTGCGACGGCGTGGCAGACGCTTATTTATGTGGTGTTATTGACGGCGAGTCCAGGTATCTTTTCAGCGGTTATGATGGGCCTAGGTCGAGCGGTTGGCGAAACCATGATCGTCTTGATGGCGACAGGTAACACTCCAATTCTTGACTGGAATATTTTGGAAGGGATGAGAACCTTATCGGCAACGATTGCTGTTGAGCTACCAGAATCAGAAGTGGGCGGTTCTCATTTCCGCTTGCTGTTCTTGGCTGCACTCTTGCTGTTTATCTTTACATTCGCGGTGAACTCAGTTGCTGAGTGGGTTAGACAAAGACTGAGAGATAAATATCGTGCGCTGTAGTTTTAAAGGTTTGTCTCAATGTGTATCAATGGCTTTTAGTGGTTTGGCTAGCGAATCTCAAGATCTTTGTGGATCTTTGATTTCAGTACGTCAAGAGCAAGGTCGATCATGATGAATAAACTGAAGTCATTATTATCTTGGGTTAAATCGGGCTCTCCGTGGATCTGGCTAACGGGTGGGGCGGTGAGCATAAGTATGCTTTCTGTTCTTGGTCTAATGCTGCTGATTGGTTGGAAGGGCTTAACCTATTTTTGGCCCGCACCTTTGTACCAATGGCAAGTTGATTCCAAAGACTTATCGCTAGTGGTCGATCTTGACGAAACCGTATCAAAACAAGATGTATTGGTTGGTCAGTTATATGAACGAAAATACATCCCGATAGAGCAAGTTCCACAAGTCCATGATCTCTTGTCACCTCAAAATTTGTCGACTGGGCTAATGCAGCGCTTAAGCATCAAAGTTGCCAACAGAGAACTGTACCCTGCGGACTTTGTTTCTATTCTGGATGTTAACTTACGTGAACCCACCACCCCGCTTGATTGGGTTGTGATTGAACGAAGTCGAGGTGGCTACTTCTTTGGTAAGCCGGTGGGTTTTAAAACTGCTTCTGGCACTTTTGACTCGAACATAGACCAAAAGCTCGAACAAGGTTTGGCGTTCGCTGATACGTTACGTAAAGAAACGTCGCGTGTTGTGAACCAAGAAATACGCAATATCAGCTGGCAATTGGAAAACCTGCGCTTAGAAAAGCGTAAGCTTGAACTCAATGAGTCAGTGAGCGATGAATACCTTACAACCTATACTCAAACTAAACTGGAATTAAATCGCCAGTTGGATGAAGCCGAAGTTAAGCTTGAGCACCTTAGAACGCAGCTTAATGTCGAAAGCTTGCTGGTTGAGGATATGACAGGCGAGCTGGTCGAGATCTCGCTAAGTCACATTCTGGATTATTGGTACCCGAATAATATGTCTTACCTAGAAAAGGTTGGGCACTGGGGCAAACAAGTTTGGAAGTTCTTATCAGAGAATCCGCGAGACTCAAACTCTGAAGGCGGTGTGTTTCCTGCTATTTTTGGCACAGTACTGTTGGTTATTCTCATGTCGATCGTCGTGATGCCTCTTGGGGTAGTCGCTGCGATATATCTTCATGAATACGCAAAAAACAACGCACTAACACGTTTAATTCGTATCGCCGTGATTAACTTGGCGGGTGTACCGTCGATTGTGTATGGCGTTTTTGGTTTAGGCTTTTTCGTCTATACCATTGGTGGCTCGATTGATACGTTGTTCTATGCAGAGCGATTGCCAGCACCGACATTTGGTACGCCGGGTCTACTTTGGTCAGCACTAACCTTAGCGGTCTTGACGCTTCCAGTCGTTATCGTAACCACTGAAGAGGGCTTAACGCGCATTCCTAGTGCAGTGAGGCACGGTTCATTAGCGCTTGGTGCGACTCAATTTGAGACGCTTTGGCGCATTGTTTTACCGATGGCAAGCCCAGCGATTATCACTGGTTTAATTTTGGCAATCGCGAGAGCCGCGGGGGAAGTTGCACCACTTATGCTGGTGGGTGTTGTTAAATTGGCATCTAGCTTGCCAGTCGATGGTCAGTTTCCGTATTTACACTTAGATAGAAAGTTCATGCATTTAGGCTTTCATATCTATGATGTTGGTTTTCAAACCTCTAATATCGAAGCGGCACGACCTTTAGTGTATGCGACTTCATTTTTATTGGTTACGGTGATTGTTGGGTTGAACTTAACAGCCATCAATATCCGTAATAACTTGCGTGAAAAATACCGAACCTTAGGACAAGATTAGATGTTCTCGATTAATGAAACCTTGGGTTACCAAGCACCACTTGATGTTCACAATCTGAAGGATGAGCAAATTGCTATCTCGATCGAAGGGCTAAATCTTTACTATAAAGAGAGCCAAGCACTTGATGATATCTCGATGCAGATCCCGAAGGGGCAGGTGACGGCGTTTATCGGCCCTTCTGGGTGTGGTAAGTCGACTCTGCTGCGCTGCATTAATCGCATGAACGATCTTGTTGAAGGCTGTAAGGTTTCCGGGAAAGTGAAGCTTCATGGCAAGAACGTCTATCACCCTAAGGTGGATGTTGCGACCTTACGACGCCGTGTGGGTATGGTATTCCAGCGTCCAAACCCTTTTCCTAAATCTATCTATGAGAATGTGGTTTATGGCTTGAGGCTACAAGGCGTTAGCAACAGCCGAGACCTTGATGATGCGGTTGAACGCTCTCTGCGCGCTGCTGCGTTATGGGATGAAGTGAAAGATCGGTTGCATGAGAATGCTTTTGGTTTATCTGGCGGTCAACAGCAGCGTTTGGTTATCGCTCGTGCGGTTGCGATTGAGCCTGAAGTGCTGTTGTTAGATGAGCCGACATCGGCACTCGATCCGATTTCTACTTTGACGATTGAAGAGTTGATCAACGATCTAAAAACGCAATACACAGTGGTGATTGTTACCCACAACATGCAACAAGCCGCGCGTGTAAGTGACCATACTGCATTTATTCATATGGGAAAATTGATCGAGTACTCAGATACGGACTCAATTTTTACGTCTCCATTGAAAAACCAGACGGAAGACTACATTACTGGTAGATATGGCTAACCTCTACAAAGGTGTCATCTAGAGCTAAGTCACTCTACAAAAATGGCTTTCTTCATTTCTTTCAAGGAGCAAGTATGCATTTCGGTCGCCACATTTCAGGGCAATTCAATGTCGAGTTAGAGTCGATCCGTACTCATGTATTGACCATGGGCGGGTTAGTGGAGCAGCAACTCTCGTTTGCAATGCAGGCGCTTCATAAAGACGATGTTGAATTGGCTAAAAAAGTGATTCGTGATGACCATAAAGTTAATGCGATGGAAGTGTCGATTGATGAGGCGTGTACTCGAATTATTGCAAAGCGTCAGCCGACAGCGAAAGATCTGCGTTTGATTATGGCGATCATCAAAACGATTACCGATCTGGAACGTATTGGCGATGTTGCTTCTAAAATTGCGCAAGGTGCTATTGAGATCCCTTCAACCAAAGAGCAGAAATTCCATGTTTCGTTAGAGCCCCTTTGCCGTCAGGCAATCACCATGCTTCACCAAGTATTAGATGCTTTTGCTCGTATGGATGTTGATGCAGCAGCAGAAGTTCACAAGCTTGATGATAAGTTGGATGCGGAGTACGAGGCCGTTATTCGTCAGTTAATGACCTATATGATGGAAGATCCTAAGAACATTCCCAATATTTTGCAGGTGATGTGGTCAGCTCGTGCGATCGAGCGAGTCGGAGACCGCTGCCAGAATATCTGCGAATACATTATTTACTTTGTGAAGGGTAAAGATGTACGTCACCTCGGCGATCAAAGCCTTGATGACGCACTAAAATAGCGTTTATCTTTAGAAGCTAATAATGGCACCAAGATTGAAATTGACCGTTGTGTCGTAAGGCACAAAGGTTTTGTTGTGATCAAAAATATTCATATCAACACCAGCACGTAATCCAAGCATTGGTGTCGCTTGGTAAACGTAGGCACCACCGAGGCTTATACCATGTGTTGTTTTCTCTTCTACTTCGCCTGAGCGCGTTTTTGTACCGTCATAACTTGCCACACCAATCTCAGCCTGAAAGCCGTGGATTTGGTTTCTTCCAAACATGTTTTGTATACCAACACGATACGCATCAACCGTTTCGTCATATCGATCGCTGTCATACCAAAGGTGAGAATAGCTAAGGTAAACGGCACCTAAATTTGCCACATCGGTGATGCCCGCCTGCATTCCGAAGCCATGATAAGAGCCAATTTTTAGTTCCGGGGATAAATGAAGAGCACTTGCTGAAACGGAAGTAGAAAGGGTAGATAGTAAAAGCAGGGAAGTTTTTATCTTCATAAAAATACCTAAAGCAATTAACCGTCCGTGGCTGCAATGAATTTTGATTTGAGAATTGTTCAAAAGTGAGTCAACTTTGATGAGGTGTTAAAACCCAGCAATTGACTGATTGTAAAAAACCAGCTTAGACGCTGGCTTTTTCAATCTATTAGAAGCGGTAACCGACAGTCCATGAGAATGTGTCGTAATCTACGTCATCGTAGCTCGCGAATTCAAAGCGCATGTCGGTGTATAGGTGTGGCCCGAATTCAGCTCGACCACCTAGGCCAACAACGAAGCTGGTATCGTTGTATGATTCAGTCCACTTCTTGTCTAGGATGCTAATTGAATTATCTTCACTTTGACGAGCTAGGCCCAGAACACCATAAGGTTTCAAAGAGAAGCCATCTAATTCAAATTTATAACCGATATCAGCATCAACTTGGAATTTGTAACCATCGATCTCGGCTTTTATACCTTCAACGTTTTCGTCATCGCTATTCGTTGCGTAAGAAACGTTGATACCTACGATACGGTTAAATTCATAACCATATTCAAGTTTGATACCGTTACCCCAATCAACTGTGTCATCGGTTAGCCAATCGTCTACTTGAGTTTGGTTGTAACCGATACCCACACGGTGTTGGCTGTCAAAGTTGTTTGCAAGAACTGGAACAGAAAGTAGTGAAGCTGAAATTAGGGTAGTAAGTGCAATTTTCATATTAGTCTCTATTTAGGGTTAACTTAACTGCACGATCCTTCGTAGTTCAGTATCCGTTTTGATAGGGCTAATATTAAACAGTGTTTTATTTTTAGGCTAAGTAGTATTTTGTATAATTGTAATAAGCACTACTTATTAATCTGTTCGTTTAGTGCTTGCTGAACAACATCGCAGAGCCACATATGAAGAGGGCTATTACGATTCTTTGTATGGATATGGCTATATACTCCAACCATTTTTAGTTCGCTCGCGATGTCAATATCAATAGCTCTCAGGTTGGGATAGTTATGGATAGAAAAGAGGTTGGAATGTGGCATGTACATATCAGAATTAAGCAGAACATCAACAAGAGCTGATACCATTTCAGAACGAAATCCAACGCGATGAGGAATCGAGTGGGTTTCTAATATTCGTGAAGCTTGACTAAAGTTATCGTTCCACCCTGGTGATATTAGTGATGCAATCTCATAGCCAGCCAAATCTTGTGGGGTGACAATTGATTTTTTTACTGGATGGTCTTTTCTTACAAATAGCCGTCCATCAAGCTCAACGAGCTTTTGAATATAAATTTCTTTTGAGACATTAGGTAGTTGATAAGCAACGCCTAAAAAGATCTTTCCTTTTTGTATGTCTTCAACTGAGGATGTTGTCCAGCTAGTTAATTCTAACTCACAGTTTGGAGCTTGATGCTTGATGATTTTGTAGAGAACCCCTGATAAACATGATAATACCGCGGGGGACAACGCAATTTTTATTGGGTTGTCAATTTGCTTTGGGTCAAAGGTATTTGAGGAGTTAATTGCGGTTTTCAAACCATCTAAATGAGGTGAGATTTCATTCGCTAGCTCTTCGCTAAATGCGGTGGCTTGTAAGCCACCATGAACTTTAACGAAAAGGTCATCGTTGAAGTGGTGTCTTAGCTTTTGCAGGGCTTGGCTAACCGCTGGCTGAGAAACGAATAAACGCTCCGCAGCCTTTCTGGTGTTTTGTTCTTGATAAACAATCAGAAATGTTCGTAACAGGTTTAAATCAAGAGAGCTGAATAAGTCTTTAGCCATATCTATCCATGAAAATTTTCTGCGCTATTAAATCTAATATACGTCAGTCAGTTAGATTAGTCAGCGAGGTTCTCTGGATTTATGCTGGCGATTATTGCCCTAAGCGGTGAGGGCGGCTCTCACATCAGATATCTTACTCGCATCTGTCACTGGGATCTGATAATCATCAATATCATCATTGCCCATTTGAGCACTCGAGTTGTTTTCCATTAGGCTCGGTCTTGTTGATTTACCTGAAAGGTGAAGAGCAGGTACTTGGGTAGCGCTTTGAATCATTTTAGCATTCGCAGCGTTAACGCCAGCCCCCGCCATGATATCAATTCGTCCATCGGCTTGTTTGACCATTGCAGCCAATACATCGATACCTTGCTCAGCATTAGCAGCAAGCCCTGATGTCAGGACTCTTTCGCATCCAAGTGTAATGATTTGTTCTAATGCTGCTTGGAAATCAGAGCTTTGATCGATGGCTCTGTGGAAGGTAATCCCAAGCTTTAACGAGTGCGCTTTGTCAGCCAGTTGTTGCATTTTTGGCATATCGATACTTCCGTTCGGCGCTAACACACCAAGTACGACCCCATCCAATCCTGCATTTGCACAAGCTTCAATATCTTCAAGCATACAGAGCATATCGTCGTTATTGAAAATGAAATCGCCTTGTCTTGGTCTTATCATAGCGTAGACAGGAACGGACGAAATTATTGCCGCTTGCTTCATCATTCCGAAGCTTGGAGTTAATCCGCCAAGTGCCAATGAAGAGCAAAGCTCAATTCGATTCGCGCCACCAGATAGTGCGTTATGAAGAGATTCTAAGTTATCGATACAGACTTCAATTTCGGTGTTCATCTTGTTTATCCGTTCAAAAAGATACTGATGAAATAATAGCAATCTAGATACGGACATGAATAGGTTGTAGCGGAGGAAAATAGAGGTAAAGTTTGGGTTTAGAACTACCTCAATTATGTATATAAGAAACAGTCTAGGGAGAAAACAAAAAGCCCGAAGCGTTAACTTCGGGCTTTTAATAGGACTTTACTTCTTAACTGATTGGCGGTGCGCTTTGCGCTATTAGCTTATGCTTTATGTCTCTTTATAGAGAGTCTTCCAACCATTAACCCGCGTTGAGTTCGGGCTTAAGAGATAATTACTTGCTTAGGTCGTCAGCGTGCTCAGATAGGAATGCTGCAACACCTTTTGGAGATGCGTCCATACCTGATTTACCTTCTTCCCATTGTGCAGGACAAACTTCACCGTTCTTCTCGTGGAAGTTTAGTGCGTCTACCATGCGTAGCATTTCGTCGATGTTACGACCTAGTGGAAGATCGTTAACTACTTGGTGACGTACAAGACCGTCAGCGTCGATTAGGAAAGAACCACGGAAAGCAACGCCTGCTTCTGGGTGCTCAACATCGTATGCTTTGCAGATCTCGTGCTTAACGTCAGCAATTAGAGGGTATTTAACTTGACCGATACCGCCGTCAGCGATAGCAGTATTACGCCATGCGTTGTGAGAGAATTGTGAATCGATAGAAACACCGATTACTTCAACGCCTTTAGCTTGGAAATCTTCTAGACGGTTGTCGAAAGCGATTAGCTCTGAAGGACAAACGAAAGTGAAGTCTAGTGGGTAGAAGAAAACTACAGCTTTCTTACCTTTAGTGAATTCTGCGAAGTTGAAGTTATCAACGATCTCACCGTTACCTAGAACAGCTGCTGCAGTAAAGTCAGGGGCTTGACGACCTACTAGTACCATTTTGGAATCTCCTAAAAAATTAGTTGGCCCAACACATCTTTGTTTGGGCTCCGTTTCTACGCGACAAACTATAGTACAATCGGTACTATAGAAAAAAGCGAATTAAATAGATTAAGTTAATCGAAAAAAGCGATAAGCTTATTCTTTGTCCTGTCCTTAGGTCTTATGACCTTTACGTAACTTATCCTACTCATATTACAAAGTAATTTCATGAATAAATGGCCAAGTCTTAAGCAACTTCACTATCTTGTTACTCTTCACGAAACTCGTCATTTCAGTGATGCCGCTGATCGCTGTTTCGTCAGTCAATCTACGTTAAGTAAAGGCATTCAAAACCTAGAGGAACTCATTGGTTGCCCGCTTTATGAGAAGAAAGATAAAAAGAGCCCGCTGGTTTTCACGCAAGCAGGTGAGCTGGTGGTCAAGCACGGTCGAGAGCTATTGGCGAAAGGGCAAGATCTTGTCGAACTTGGAAATCTATGTAATGGAGACGCGATGCAAGGGCAGCTAAGAGTCGGGTGTATCCCTACCATTGCGCCATTCCTTCTGTGTGATTTGGTACAAGAGGCCAACCAACGCTTTCCTCAGCTTAATTTATTGTTACGTGAAGACACAACAACCAACCTATTGGCTGCGCTGCGTCATGGAGACTTAGATGTACTGATTCTGGCTCTGCCTGTCGATATCGACAATATGGAAAGCCAAGTTGTTGGGCAAGACCCTTTCCGTATGGTGATAAGTCGCAATCAAGCTGACGGTATTCGTGTTCCGATTAAATACGATGACCTGCCCGACGAATCTGTATTCTTGTTGGAGAACGAGCACTGTTTAACAGAGCATGCTGTGTCGGCTTGTAAGTTAACGGATAAAGAGAAGATAA
This sequence comes from Vibrio sp. 10N.261.51.A4, assembly GCF_041471945.1. Lineage (NCBI taxonomy): Bacteria > Pseudomonadati > Pseudomonadota > Gammaproteobacteria > Vibrionales > Vibrionaceae > Vibrio > Vibrio sp. 10N.261.51.A4. The sequence goes on along the minus strand of NZ_JBFRPJ010000008.1, from coordinate 45,694 downwards.
ATCCGTTCACAGCGACGAGCCTTCACACATTGGTTCAAATGGTCGCGAATGGTTTAGGTACTACCTTTATTCCTCAGATGGCGATCGACCACGGTTTATTGGAAAACCAGAATCTTGTTGTGATCGATCCTCCTGGTCAACAGGCCTACCGAGATATTGGCCTTGTCTGGCGACCAAGCTCTTCGCGTCGTGAGACATTCCATCAATTAGCGGATGTGGTATCTGAGCTTCTATAATAATCCGCTTCGACAACAATCCCTCTGAGCGGCTGAATTGGCCGCTCTTCATATCACTTCCGATCGTTACTCTACTTCCACTTCTTCTGGCTCGACTTCTTCTTGCAGCTCCAGCAAATTGATCGCTATCGTGACAAAATCGCTGTCTGTAATAATGCCTACTAGTTCGTGGTTTTCTACGACAGGTAAACAGCCCACTTTGTGTTTCTGCATATAGATAGCCGATTCTTTTAATCCTGCACGTGGCTCTACCGACATAACACTTTTGTGCATGATGTCGTTGAGGGGAGTGGCAAGAGTAAAAGATTGAGCTTGTGGGATGTTTTGTAGGCTGGATTCTTGAGCGGCTAGAACGTCTCGTTGTGTGACGACACCTAATAGATGCCTATCGGAATCAACGACCGGTATATGGCGGATATCAAGCGCTTCCATCATGTGCTTAGCATCGGCCAGTGAGTGTGAGCGCAATAGGGTATGAGGGTTGCGAGTCATCATATCTTCAACCTTGATCATACGAACCTCCTTCTTTTTTATTTGTTGCTATTACTATAGTTTTTTATCCAAAAAATAACTGAGATCTGACGCATTCTTGGGTGAGTTTTATGCAACTAATTCTTTAGTTTGAGGAGGTGAATCAGTCGCATTATTTTACGCCTCTTTACAATAATCCAGTGCTGTAAACCTTGCTATTGCGGCTCGTGTGCCTATACTAGCCCACTGCGAAATTTTTAGTCGTGTTTGCGATGTGTTTCTGGTGACGATTGACTTACCGTAACGATTATCCAGCAACTACGATTTATGATTCGTCAACGGCACAAATCTCATCAACTAAGACAAGACTAGACAAATGCAAGTTTCAGATTTTCACTTTGACCTACCAGATGAACTCATTGCTCGCTACCCTCAAGAGGAGCGCACAGCAAGCCGCCTGCTTAAATTAGATGGCAACAGCGGTAACCTAGCTGATGGTTCGTTTAAAGACGTTTTAGACTTGGTTGAGCCAGGCGATCTTGTTGTTTTCAATAACACTCGAGTGATTCCAGCTCGTGTATTTGGTCGCAAGGCATCAGGCGGTAAGCTTGAAGTGCTGGTTGAGCGTATGCTTGATGAGAAAAGCATTCTTGCGCATGTTCGTTGTTCTAAATCACCAAAGCCGGGTACTAAGTTGTTCCTTGGTGAGAACGATGAATATGAAGCTGAAATGGTGGCGCGTCACGATGCGTTATTCGAAATCCATTTCACATCCGATCAAAGCGTTTTAGAGATTCTTAACAGTGTTGGTCACATGCCACTGCCTCCTTACATCGATCGTCCTGATGAAGATGCAGATAAAGAGCGCTACCAGACTGTCTATAATGAAAAGCCGGGTGCGGTTGCAGCGCCAACAGCAGGCCTTCACTTTGATGACAAGCTAATGGCTGACATGAAAGAAAAAGGTGTTGAGTTTGCTTACGTGACGCTTCACGTTGGTGCTGGTACGTTCCAGCCAGTAAAAGTAGATAACATCAATGATCACTACATGCATGCTGAGTACGTTGAAGTACCGCAAGAAGTGGTTGACGCCGTAGCTGCAGCAAAAGCTCGTGGCGGCCGTGTTATTGCTGTTGGTACAACATCAGTACGCTCACTAGAAAGTGCAGCGCAAGATGCATTGAAGAAAGGCACCGAGCTCGTTCCTTTCTTTGGTGATACAGAAATCTTCATCTTCCCTGGCTATGAATACCAGTTGGTGGATTGCTTGATTACCAACTTCCACTTGCCAGAATCAACACTGATTATGTTGGTGAGTGCATTTGCTGGCTACGATAATGTGATGAACGCATACGATCACGCCGTGAAGAGCGAATACCGTTTCTTCAGCTACGGCGATGCTATGTTCATCAATAAGAAAACGAGCTAATTTAAGCAGGTTTAAGCGATACAAAAATTTACGGGTGCTAGCAGTAAGCTAGGAGTCGGGCAGGGTGTCTGTCTAATCTCTCGCAAGGAATACGCGACCGCTCCTCATAGAACCCACTAGACTGAACTTTTGTTTGGCCTAAGGTTCTGAATTAACAGTCAGATTGTTTCTCTGGCATATTGGAGGCTTCGTGAAATTAAAATACGAACTTAAAAAAACTAATAGCGGCGCACGTCGTGGTCAACTTCAGTTTGAACGCGGTACCGTTGAAACCCCAGCATTCATGCCTGTAGGTACTTACGGTACTGTTAAAGGTATGACACCTGAAGAAGTAAAAGACACAGGTGCTGAAATCCTATTAGGTAACACATTCCACCTATGGCTACGTCCTGGTCAAGAAATCATGAAAATGCACGGTGACCTGCACGATTTCATGAACTGGCACGGTCCTATCCTGACTGATTCAGGCGGCTTTCAAGTATTCAGCCTAGGTGCAATGCGTAAAATCACTGAAGAGGGTGTTCATTTCCGTAACCCTGTAAACGGTGACAAGATCTTCATGGACGCTGAGAAGTCTATGGAAATCCAAAAAGATTTAGGTTCAGACATCGTAATGATCTTCGATGAGTGTACGCCTTACCCTGCGACACACAAAGAAGCAAAAGACTCAATGGAGATGTCTCTTCGTTGGGCTGAGCGTTCACGTAACCACTTCGACAAACTTGAAAACCCGAACTCACTGTTCGGTATCGTTCAAGGTGGCGTGTACGAAGACCTTCGTGATGTATCCGTTAAAGGCCTAACAGAAATTGGTTTTGACGGTTACGCAGTAGGTGGCCTAGCAGTAGGCGAACCAAAAGAAGATATGCACCGCATTCTTGAGCACACATGTCCTCAACTGCCAGAAGATAAGCCACGTTACCTAATGGGCGTAGGCAAACCGGAAGACTTGGTTGAAGGTGTTCGCCGTGGTATCGACATGTTTGACTGTGTAATGCCAACGCGAAATGCACGTAACGGCCACCTGTTTGTGACTGAAGGTGTGATCAAGATCCGTAATGCGAAGCATAAAACCGATACAACACCACTAGATTCAGAGTGTGACTGTTACACTTGTAAGAACTACAGCAAGTCGTACTTACACCATTTGGATCGTTGTAACGAAATCCTAGGTGCTCGACTGAACACGATTCATAACCTGCGTTTCTACCAACGAGTAATGTCAGACATTCGTCAGTCTATCGATGAAGACCGCTTTGAAGAGTTCGTTGCAGAGTTCTACGCAAGAATGGGGCGTGAAGTGCCACCACTAGGTAAAGAATCTTAGTATTTCTTTTTTGCGAGCCCTATCTCTCTTCCGAGTGATGGGGCTTGAAAATAAAGGGATGCGACCCAATTAGACAAACAATTACGAAAATATAAATAGAGGATGTTTTAAATGTTTATTTCTCAAGCTCACGCAGCAGCAGAAGGTGCACCAGCAGGCGGCGGTTTCGAAATGCTTATCATGCTAGGTATGTTCGCTGTGATCTTCTACTTCATGATCTACCGTCCACAAGCTAAGCGTGTTAAAGAGCACAAGAACCTTATGTCTTCTATGGGCAAAGGTGATGAAGTTCTTACAAGCGGCGGCCTAATTGGCAAGATCACTAAGATTGCAGAAGACAGCGACTACGTTGCTATCGAACTGAATGCAAACAACGAAGTAGTTATCAAGAAAGACTTCGTTACAGCAGTGCTACCAAAAGGTACTCTGAAATCTCTATAAACAGCTAGAGGATCCTCGCTGTGCTAAACCGTTACCCGTTATGGAAGTACCTGATGGTGGTGTTTACTATCGCCATCGCTGCGTTGTACGCACTTCCGAATATATACGGTGAAGATCCGGCAGTTCAAGTTACAGGGGCGCGCGGCGCCTCTGTAGATATGTCTACGCTGGATGCTGTCACCAATGCTCTTGAAGCTGAAAACCTTTCTACTAAATCCGTTGCTCTAGAAAACGGTTCCATTCTTGTTCGCTTTAACGATACAGACTCTCAAATTAGTGCTCGTGATGTCATCACTGAAGCATTAGATGAAGACGTAATCGTTGCTTTAAACTTAGCTGCTTCAACTCCTGATTGGCTTGAATCTATTGGTGCTGCACCAATGAAGCTTGGTCTTGACCTACGTGGTGGTGTTCACTTCTTGATGGAAGTGGATATGGACGCTGCGATGCAAAAGCTGGTTGGCCAACAAGAAGAAGCGTTCCGTAGCGAACTTCGTGAAGAAAAAATCCGTTACCGTGCAATTCGCCCATCTGGTAAAGATGCGGTTGAAGTGATTCTACGTAACGCCGAGCAGCTTGCTGAAGCGAAATCGCTACTGCAATCTAAGCACCAAGACATGACGTTTGTAGATTCTGAATCTAATGGTCGTTTTTCTTTGGTTGCTAGCTTCACAGAGGCTCGTCTTCAAGAAATCCGCAACTATGCGGTAGAGCAAAACATTACCATTCTACGTAACCGTGTTAACGAACTTGGTGTTGCTGAACCTTTGGTTCAACGTCAAGGCTCTAGCCGTATCGTAGTGGAATTGCCTGGTGTTCAAGACACGGCTCGCGCTAAAGAAATTCTTGGTGCTACCGCGACGCTTGAGTTCCGTGAAGTGGATAGCAGTGCTGACTTAGCCGCTGCCGCTTCTGGTCGTGCCCCTGCGGGTAGCGAAATCAAGCAAGATCGTGATGGTCGCCCTGTGGTACTTAAGAAGCGCGTTATCCTAGGCGGTTCAAGTATTACTGATGCAAGTTCAAGTGTTGATGAATATGGTCGTCCTCAAGTTAACATCTCGCTAGACAGCGAAGGTGGTAGCAAGATGTCTGCATTCTCTCGTCAGAATATCGGTAAGCTAATGGCAACGGTATTTGCAGAGTACAAAGACAGCGGTCGTAAAACACCGGAAGGTCGAGTTATCTTAAGTAAGCACGAAGAAGTGATTAACCAAGCGACGATTCAATCTGCGCTAGGCCGTAACTTCCGTATTACTGGTATTGACTCAACGGCTGAAGCTCATAACTTGGCACTTCTACTGCGTGCTGGTGCGTTGATTGCGCCTATCTCGATTGTAGAAGAACGTACGATTGGTCCATCTATGGGTCAGCAAAACATCGATATGGGTATCATGGCGATGGTTTGGGGTATGGCTGCTGTAATGCTGTTTACGCTGCTTTACTACCGTAGCTTTGGTCTGATTGCGAACGTTGCGCTAATGGCTAACTTGGTGTTGATTATCGGTATTATGTCGATGATTCCGGGGGCTACCATGACCCTACCGGGTATTGCCGGTATCGTATTAACGGTCGGTATGGCGGTTGATGCGAACGTTCTGATCTTTGAGCGTATACGTGAAGAGCTTCGAGATGGACGCAGTCCACAACAAGCGATTCACCAAGGTTACGCGAACGCATTCAGCACAATCGCCGATGCCAACATCACCACACTACTAACAGCAATCATTCTATTTGCTGTGGGTACGGGTGCTATCAAAGGCTTCGCGGTAACGCTGTCTATCGGTATCTTGACTTCAATGTTTACAGCTATTGTCGGAACACGTTGTATCGTGAACCTGATGTATGGCGGCAAACGCGTTAAAAAACTGTCGATCTAAGGCTAGGAATTAATATGTTTCAGATTCTAAAAGCAGACAAAATGATCGACTTTATGCGTTGGTCAAAGGTTGCCTTTGTTTTTTCTATCTTGATGATTGGTACTGCTATCTTCACCCTAACAACGAAATCGTTGAACTGGGGTCTAGATTTTACTGGCGGTACTCTGATTGAAGTTGGTTTTGAACAACCGGCACACCTTCCTGATATTCGTAGTGCACTAGAAGCCGAAGGCTTTGGTGATGCAACGGTACAGAACTTCGGTTCAGCTCGTGATGTGATGGTTCGTTTACGTCCACGTGATGGCGTAGCGGGCGAAACGCTTGGTAACCAAATCCTTTCTGCTATTGAGAATGGTACTGGTGAGCAAGTTGAAATGCGTCGTATCGAGTTCGTTGGTCCTAACGTGGGTGACGAATTAACAGAAGCGGGTGGCCTTGCTATTCTAGTTTCTCTTATCTGTATCTTGATCTACGTATCAGTGCGATTTGAATGGCGTTTGGCTGCGGGTGCAGTATTAGCACTGGCGCACGATGTTATCATCACTCTGGGTGTGTTTTCTCTAATGCAAATTGAGGTCGACCTTACCATCGTAGCAGCCTTGCTAACGGTGGTCGGTTACTCCCTCAACGATACCATTGTTGTATTCGACCGTATCCGTGAGAACTTCCGTAAGATGCGTAAGGGTGAAGCACCTGAAGTACTGAACAGCTCAATCACACAAACATTGAGCCGTACATTGATCACTTCTGGTACCACGTTATTCGTAGTTATCGCACTGTTCGTTCAGGGCGGCGCTATGATTCACGGCTTCGCGACTGCACTTCTACTGGGTATTACGGTTGGTACTTACTCTTCTATCTACGTTGCATCTGCACTGGCTATGAAGTTAGGTATTACGCGTGAACACCTAATGCCACCACAAGTGGACAAAGAAGGTGAAGAGTTTGACGAGATGCCTTAGGCCTTGGCTTAATAAGTTTCGCTAAACCAAAAAAACCGCTAGGCAACTAGCGGTTTTTTTACGTCTGTTTATTGTCGATAAGATCAACGTAACTTATCGGCAAGTTGAGTTGAATATACTGTCACTAAGAGCACCATTTTCGTATTTCGTATTTCGTATTTCGTATCTCAAATCGCAGATACAAAAAAGCCTCGCTATCTAGCGAGGCTTTGGAGTTTTTATGCGCCCTTAAAACAGAGAGCTTTAACGTAAGGTCTGAATTATTTCAGCATACCTTCGTTAGCGTTCTCACGAACGTGCTTAAGAATAGACTTAACACCACGTGCGCTTGAAGCAACAACATTACCAGAAGTCATGTAATCAGTACCGCCAGCGAAGTCAGTCATGATAGCACCAGCTTCACGAGCGATTAGGTCGCCAGCTGCTAGATCCCATGGCTTAAGGCCTAGTTCTAGGTAACCATCAACACGGCCAGCTGCTAGGTAACATAGGTCAAGAGCAGGAGAACCTGTACGACGGAAATCAGCACAGTCAATGAATAGACCAGAGATGATCTTCATGAAAGATTCAGAGTGTTGTTTTTGCTTGAATGGGAAACCAGTCGCTAGAACAGTACCTTGAAGGTCTTTTAGTTGAGTAACACGCATACGAGCGTTGTTAAGTTGAGCGCCAGCGCCACGTTGAGCTGTGAATAGCTCGTTTAGCATTGGGTCATAAACACAAGCAACTTCTGTACGACCGTTCATGCGAACAGCGATAGATACAGAGAAGTGAGGGAAACCTTTTACAAAGTTGTTGGTGCCATCTAGTGGGTCAACGATCCATTGTACGTCAGAGTCTTTACCTTCAGTCAGGCCTTTCTCTTCAGAAATAATGCTGTGCTCTGGGTAAGATGCTTTGATTGTCTCAATGATCATGTACTCAGCTTCTTGAGCAATGTTAGTAACGTAATCGTTGTTACCTTTTAGAGACGATTCGATCTTATCAGTTGTTTCTAGAGATTTAGCAATATGGTTGCCAGCTTTACGCGCAGCGCGTATCGCAATGTTTAGCATTGGATGCATATGGTTTTTCCCACAAGATGTTAAAGAACAATTTAAAGCGGCGGCGAGTATACCAAAGTTTTACCAAAAGGGAAGTGGTTATTTTTTGAACTCTTGGTTTCACATTACGCGAAGGGTCTGACCATTTTACTTTGCTATGTGTTAATATCTCGCGATTATTTTTAAAGTGGTGTCATATAGCATGTTAGACAATGTAAAAGTCGTTCTGGTTGGTACGTCTCATTCGGGAAATATCGGATCAGCAGCTCGCGCAATGAAAGTGATGGGTTTGAGTCAATTAGTTCTTGTAGACCCTCAATGTGAAGTTGACGAGCAGACCTTAGCACTGGCTGCGGGTGCAGGTGACATCGCAGAAAACGCGACCATCGTTTCTACATTAGACGAAGCCGTAAAAGACTGTGGTTTAGTGGTTGGTTCGAGTGCACGTTCACGTACGCTTGAATGGCCAATGCTTGAGCCTCGTGAGTGTGGACAAAAGTTTGCGATTGAAGGTCAAAAGCACCCAGTCGCATTAGTGTTCGGCCGTGAACGTACTGGCTTGACTAACGATGAGCTTCAGAAGTGCCACTTCCATGTATGTATCCCAGCTAACCCTGAATACAGCTCGCTAAACCTAGCAATGGCAGTGCAGACTCTGAGCTACGAAGTGCGTGTAGCTCACCTTGATATGGTCGCTAGCCAATATCAGCCACAGCAACAAGATGAGTACCCTCGTCACGAAGAACTAGAAATGTTCTATGAGCACCTTGAAAAAGTGATCATTGATACCCAATTTATCTCTAAGGATAAGCCAGGTCAGGTGATGAATAAACTACGTCGTCTGTTCAGTCGAGCTCGTCCAGAGTTGCAAGAGATCAACACTCTACGCGGCATTTTGACTTCAATTGAGAAGAGCAAAAACGACAAATAAAAACCACACAAACCCTAAGGGTGAATACTTGACTAAAATAGTCAACTAAATACTTGACCAATTTAGTCAGGTATGGGAAGATTCCAACCACATAAACAATGTGGATTCGGTGTGATATGAAACTTACATCTAAAGGAAGATATGCGGTAACAGCTATGCTAGATGTAGCACTGCATTCGCAAAAAAGCCCAGTTCCTCTGGCTGATATTTCAGAGCGACAGGGCATCTCATTATCTTACTTAGAACAGCTATTTTCTAAGTTACGTAAAGCTGGCTTAGTTGCTAGTGTTCGTGGTCCTGGCGGTGGTTACCGTTTAGGTGCTGAAGCGAGCGACATCGCTGTCGGAACTGTAATTGCTGCAGTAGACGAATCAGTTGATGCAACTAAGTGTCACGGTCGAGCAGATTGCCAAGGTGGTAGTCGTTGTTTAACTCACACTCTTTGGCGTGATTTAAGCTCCCGAATCAGCAGCTTCTTAAATGACATTACGCTCGGTGAGCTAATGAAAGATAACGAAGTTTTAGAGATTTCTGATCGTCAAGATATCGATCTTGCGGTTAATAATGGTTTTGCACATAAAAATACGAGCACTACAACGATTAGTGCAGCACCTCACGGTGTTAATGCCCGCTCTTAGCGGTCAGTTTTTACATTGGAGTAGAAAATGAAACTGCCTATTTACTTTGACTATTCAGCTACATGCCCAGTCGATCCACGTGTTGCTGAAAAAATGGTTCAGTGCATGACGATGGACGGTAACTTCGGTAACCCTGCATCTCGTTCACACCGTTACGGCTGGCAGGCAGAAGAATCAGTAGATAATGCTCGTGAGCAAATTGCCGATCTACTAAATGCAGACCCACGTGAGATTGTTTTCACGTCAGGTGCTACAGAGTCAGACAACCTTGCTATCAAAGGTGCAGCGCACTTTTACGAGAAGAAAGGTAAGCACGTAATCACGTGTAAAACAGAACATAAAGCGGTTCTTGATCCATGTCGCCAACTAGAGCGTGAAGGTTTTGAGGTGACTTACCTTGAGCCTGAAGCAAACGGCATCATTGATTTAGACAAGCTACAAGCAGCAATGCGTGAAGATACGGTTCTTGTTTCTATCATGCACGTAAACAACGAGATTGGTGTAATCCAAGATATCTCTGCAATCGGCGAATTATGTCGTTCACGCAAGATCATCTTCCACGTTGATGCGGCTCAGTCTGCGGGTAAAATCCCACTAGATGTAAAAGAGATGAAAGTTGACCTTATCTCTCTTTCTGCACACAAAGCATACGGCCCTAAAGGCATTGGTGCTTTGTACGTTCGTCGTAAGCCACGTATTCGTCTTGAAGCACAGATGCACGGTGGAGGTCACGAACGTGGTTTCCGTTCTGGTACGCTTGCTACTCACCAAATCGTGGGTATGGGTGAAGCTTTTGCTGTCGCTAAACAAGACATGCAGAAAGATTATGACCACGCACTAGCACTTCGCGAGCGTCTATTGAAAGGGGTTCAAGATCTAGAAGCAGTAACGGTAAATGGCGACTTAGATCAACGTGTACCACATAACCTAAACGTGAGCTTTGCTTTCGTTGAAGGTGAATCTCTGCTTATGTCTTTAAAAGACTTAGCGGTATCATCAGGTTCTGCATGTACATCAGCGAGTCTTGAGCCTTCATACGTTTTACGCGCTCTTGGCTTAAACGATGAACTGGCACACAGCTCAGTACGTTTTTCATTCGGCCGTTTCACTACGGAAGAAGAAATCGACTACGCGATTGCACAAATCCGTGTAGCAGTAAATAAATTACGCGACATGTCTCCTCTATGGGATATGTATAAAGAAGGGATTGATTTGAACACTGTTGAGTGGGCTCATCACTAATCTCACGGAAATAGAGGATTCGAGGTAACTATCATGGCATATAGCGAAAAAGTAATTGATCACTACGAAAACCCACGTAACGTAGGTTCGTTTGATAAAGAAGATCCAAGTGTAGGTAGCGGCATGGTTGGCGCACCAGCTTGTGGTGACGTAATGAAACTGCAAATCAAAGTATCTGCAGAAGGTATTATTGAAGACGCAAAATTCAAGACTTACGGTTGCGGTAGCGCAATCGCTTCTAGCTCACTAGTCACTGAGTGGGTTAAAGGTAAAAGTATTGATGAAGCAGCTGCTATTAAAAACTCTGAAATCGCAGAAGAGCTAGAGTTGCCACCAGTGAAAGTTCACTGTTCAATTCTTGCTGAAGATGCAATCAAAGCAGCGGTTGCGGATTACAAAAAGAAGCACTAATCGTTTCTACAACGTAATCACTTCAAAAAAGTAATATTTGGGAGCACCCTTTGTGCTCCCCCTGAGTTCTCAATTTATATAAAACACAAGGTTGTAGTATGGCCATCACCATGACAGATACGGCAGCAAGCCGAGTTCAAGCTTTCCTAGATAACCGAGGTAAAGGTATCGGGTTGCGCTTAGCGGTAAAAACTACTGGCTGTTCGGGTATGGCGTATGTACTGGAATTCGTTGACGAGCTCAACGAAGAAGACGAAGTGTTCGAGCATTCAGGTGTTAAGGTCATCATTGATCCAAAGAGCCTAGTTTACCTAGACGGTACTGAGCTTGATTACGTAAAAGAAGGCCTAAACGAAGGTTTTGAATTCAACAACCCTAACGCGAAAGGCGAATGTGGTTGTGGTGAGAGCTTCAATGTATAAACGCCTCAATCGTTGAGCGTTTATAATGAGCGAAGAATAAAATTAGGCTCTAAGTAAAGAGCCTAAACTTAGGACCACCGTTACATGAATCATTTCGAATTATTTGGGCTACCACTTCAGTTTCAACTGGATGGTAGCCTTCTTTCTTCTCAGTTTAGAGATCTGCAACGCCAATTCCACCCTGATAAATTTGCCACGGCTTCTGAGCGAGATCGCTTGCTGGCTGTGCAAAAAGCTGCGCAAATCAATGATGCGTACCAGGTGTTGAAAAATCCAGTCAGCCGCGCTGAATACCTGTTAGTTCAACATGGTGAGGATATTCGTGGTGAGCAGCAGACTATGCAAGATCCTATGTTCCTGATGGAGCAAATGGAATTGCGTGAAGAGCTGGAAGATATCGCCGACAGTTCTGATCCTGAAGATGCTTTGTTTGCATTTGAAGGAAAGGTTAGCAAAATGTATAAACAACAATTAAGCGCTATCCAACAAGAACTCGACAGCGAAGCTTGGTTAGAAGCTGCAGACCGAGTAAGAAAGCTTAAGTTTATTGCAAAATTAAAGAATGAAATCGAGTTAGTTGAAGATCGTTTGATCGGCTAGTTCGTATAACAAGGACACATCCATGGCACTACTTCAGATTGCAGAACCAGGGCAAAGCGCCGCTCCTCACCAGCACAAGCTTGCAGTGGGTATTGATTTAGGTACAACAAACTCATTGGTTGCGTCAGTGCGCAGTGGTGAGGCAAGCACGCTTGTTGATCAACAAGGTCGCAGTATTCTCCCTTCCGTTGTTCACTATCAGTCAGAGTCGTACACCACTGGTGATGAAGCGCGTGTAAATGCACAAATTGATCCTAAAAATACCATTATCTCAGTTAAGCGATTAATCGGTCGTTCACTGTCAGATATTCAACAGCGATACCCATCTCTGCCATATCAGTTTGAAGAAAGTGATAATGGCCTGCCTATGATTAACACAGCGCAAGGAAATAAGAACCCAATTCAAGTATCTGCAGATATTCTTCGTGCACTCGGTCAACGTGCTGAGTCGACGTTAGGTGGTGAATTGGCTGGTGCCGTGATTACCGTCCCTGCGTACTTTGATGATGCACAACGTGCAGGTACCAAAGACGCAGCGCAACTTGCTGGTCTTCATGTGTTACGTCTTCTTAATGAACCCACTGCAGCTGCGATTGCTTATGGCTTGGATTCAGGTAAAGAAGGGGTAATCGCTGTTTATGACTTAGGCGGTGGTACGTTTGATATCTCTATCCTACGCCTGTCTAAAGGTGTCTTCGAAGTTTTAGCAACCGGTGGTGACTCTGCATTAGGCGGCGATGACTTTGACCATTTAATTGCGGATCATTTCCAAGAGCAAATGGGCTTGTTAGAGCTGACAGCAGAACAGAACCGTATTCTTCTAGACGCAGCAACAGAAGCGAAGATTGGCTTATCTGAAGCTGAAAGCGTTAATGTTGAAGCACTAGGTTGGTCTGGCTCTTTAACTCGTGAAGAGTTCGAAGAGATCATCAAGCCACTAGTTAAGAAAACGCTGCTTTCGTGCCGCCGAGCACTGAAAGATGCGGAAGTTGACGCGGATGAAGTACTAGAAGTCGTGATGGTAGGTGGTTCAACTCGTACCTTACTTGTTCGTGAAATGGTCGGTGGCTTCTTTGGTCGTACTCCATTAACCAGTATTAACCCTGATGAAGTGGTTGCGATTGGCGCATCGATTCAAGCGGATATCTTAGTTGGCAACAAGCCTGACTCTGAGATGCTGCTATTGGATGTTATCCCTCTGTCACTGGGTATCGAAACCATGGGTGGCTTAGTCGAAAAGATCATCCCTCGTAATACCACGATCCCAGTTGCTCGTGCACAAGAGTTTACCACGTTCAAAGACGGTCAAACTGCAATGACAGTACACACCGTGCAAGGCGAGCGTGAGATGGTTGATGACTGTCGTTCACTGGCTCGATTTGCTCTGAAAGGCATCCCGCCGATGACTGCAGGTGCTGCTCATATTCGTGTTACTTACCAAGTGGATGCTGATGGCCTGCTATCGGTTACCGCAATGGAGAAGAGCACTGGCGTTCAAGCTGAAATCCAAGTTAAGCCTTCTTACGGTCTAAGCGACAACGAAGTGGCTAGCATGCTGAAAGATTCGATGACGTTTGCAAAAGAAGACATGCAAGCGCGTGCTCTTGCTGAGCAACGCGTAGAAGCGGATCGCGTTATCGAAGGCCTTATCGCTGCAATGCAAGCCGACGGTGACGAGCTACTTGATGAGCAAGGCAAACAACAACTTGTTCAAGCGATTGAAGCACTGATTGAAGTGCGTAATGGCGACAACGCTGATGCTATTGAACTAGAAATTAAGAATACCGACAAAGCGAGCCAAGACTTTGCTTCTCGTCGTATGGATAAATCAATTCGTGCTGCACTGTCAGGTCAGTCAGTCGATAATATTTAATAGTTAGAGAATAGATAAACATGCCAAAGATTATTGTTTTACCTCACGAAGATCTATGTCCAGAAGGCGCTGTTTTAGAAGCAAAAACTGGTGAGACGGTTCTTGATGTTGCACTGAAGGCCGGTATTGGTATTGAACACGCATGTGAGAAATCGTGCGCATGTACAACATGTCACGTTGTGATTCGTGAAGGTTTTGATTCTTTAGAAGAGAGTGATGATCTAGAAGACGACATGCTAGATAAAGCATGGGGCTTAGAGATGGAATCTCGCTTGGGTTGCCAAGCTAAAGTGGCTGATACGGATCTTGTTGTAGAGATTCCAAAGTACACGTTGAACCTGGCTTCTGAAGACCATTAAGAACCTGTTCTCAGTCATGGCTAATACAGCGATGACTGAGAGAGTTATTGCTTAGACAAACATACTAAGAAAACTGGCCTAGAATATAGATCATAAAGGTGACAGAGCGTCGCTGATAAATATAAGGAAGTGTTATGAGCTTGAAGTGGATTGATTCGCGAGATATCGCAATTGAGCTATGTGATTTGTACCCTGATACTGATCCTAAAACGGTACGTTTTACCGATCTGCATCAATGGGTGCTAGACCTTGAAGAGTTCGACGACGAGCCTAACCACTCGAATGAGAAAATCTTAGAGGCTATTATTTTGTGCTGGATGGATGAGATGGATTAATCCTCTTGTCTAATGATTTGGTCGCGGGTTGGTATCAGTCCAATATAAAACGCAGCCAAGTTAACAATTCTTACTAAAAAAAGCGGACCTTATGGTCCGTTTTTTTATCAAAATGACATTTTCCTCCTACATAATGCTAACATCAGTGAGCTAATAAAAAATAATCAGAATCACACTCTCGAAGTGGTTCATGACAAGGAGAAATCATGTCTACACAGATGTCAGTATTTTTAAGTCAAGAAGCTGCCCAGCCTCAGTGGGGAGCAAGAGCTATTTTATCGTTCTCAGAAGCGGGAGCGACAATTCACATTGGTGAAGGCCACGATCTAGGCGCAGTTCAACGTGCGGGTCGTACGCTTGACGGACAAGGTATCGCATTCGTTTCACTTCGTGGTGAAGGTTGGGATCTAGAAAGCGTTTGGGCTTTCTACCAAGGCTACCGTGGACCAAAGAAAAAGAATGCATTGGAATGGGATGCACTTTCAGAAGCCGATCAAACTGAGCTTGAAGCTCGTATTCGCGCAACTGACTGGACGCGTGACATTATCAATAAAACCGCTGAAGAAGTGGCACCTCGTCAACTTGCGACAATGGCTGCAGAATACATCAAGTCAGTGGCACCAGCGGGCACTGTTAAAGCGAAGATTGTTAAAGACAAGGATCTACTAACCGAAGGTTGGGAAGGCATCTACGCGGTAGGTCGTGGCTCTGAGCGTACATCAGCAATGCTGCAACTGGACTTCAACCCAACAGGCGATGAAAACGCACCTGTATTTGCCTGTTTAGTCGGTAAAGGTATTACGTTCGATTCGGGCGGTTACAGTATCAAGCCAGGCCAATTCATGACAGCGATGAAAGCTGACATGGGTGGCGCAGCAACGATTACTGGTGGTTTAGGTCTTGCGATTGAACGCGGTCTTAACAAGCGCATCAAGCTTATTCTATGTTGCGCAGAGAACATGATCTCTGGTCGCGCATTGAAGCTTGGCGATATCATTACCTACAAAAACGGGAAAACAGTTGAGATCATGAACACTGATGCGGAAGGTCGCTTAGTGCTAGCTGATGGCCTGATGTACGCAAGTGCACAAAGCCCTGAGCTGATCATCGACTGTGCAACGCTAACAGGCGCGGCTAAAAACGCATTAGGTAACGACTACCACGCACTATTAAGCTTCGATGATGAGTTGTCTCACCAAGCGCTAACAGCGGCAAACCAAGAGAAAGAAGGCTTATGGCCACTGCCTCTTGCTGATTTCCACCGTGGTATGTTGCCTTCAAACTTTGCTGATCTTTCAAACATCAGCACAGGCGATTACACACCGGGTGCAAGTACAGCAGCGGCATTCCTTTCTTACTTTGTAGATGATTACAAAAAAGGTTGGATTCATATGGATTGCGCGGGTACTTACCGTAAGTCAGCAAGTGACAAGTGGGCGGCAGGCGCAACGGGTATGGGCGTTCGCACACTGGCTCGTCTTCTTATCGACCAAGCAAAATAATAATAAGGGTGAGCGGTATTTTGTGCCGCTCATTCATAAAGCTCAGATCGAAAGATCTCAGTAATTTCAGTATTTAATAACAAAAAAATGAAGTGAAGGAATCCCTATGGCTCTAGAAAGAACGTTCTCAATTGTTAAGCCGGATGCAGTTAAGCGTAACCTTGTTGGTGAAATCTACCACCGTATCGAAAAAGCAGGCCTAGAAATTATTGCTGCTAAAATGGTTCGTCTTACTGAAGAGCAAGCGAGTGGCTTCTACGCTGAACATGAAGGCAAAGAGTTCTTCCCAGCTCTTAAAGAGTTTATGACTTCTGGTCCTATCATGGTTCAAGTGCTTGAAGGCGAAAACGCTATCGCTCGTTACCGTGAACTTATGGGTAAAACAAACCCAGAAGAAGCGGCATGCGGTACTATCCGTGCTGACTACGCAATCAGCATGCGTTACAACTCAGTTCACGGCAGCGACAGCCCTGAGTCTGCAGCTCGCGAAATCGAATTCTTCTTCCCAGAATCTGAAATTTGCCCACGCCCAGCTCAATAATCGGCACTGCAAATTATTCTAAAGGCTTCACCTCGGTGAGGCCTTTTTTGTAAGTGGATTTTACGCTCTCGATAATCAATTTAGTCGTCATTCTCGAAAGCGACGAAGGAGCGTAATCGGGAATCTGTTTTTGTTATTGGAGATTCCAGATACTTCGTTCCTCAGTTCTGGAATGACGGGGAACTTTGGAGCAACCATCTCGTGGTAAATATTATCGAGCAATTTGTGATTATTTACGTCATTCCCGAAAGCGACGAAGGAGTGTAATCGGGAATCTTTGTTTAAATTGGGTAATCTCAGGCCGATAAATACAATTGTTCAAATTTTAATCGCTTAAGTTTGAATGTCTTAATAAACACAGGGTTTTACAATGCTTGTTGAAGTTGCGTAAAGCCTGTACAATTCGCGCCCTTAATTATTGTTCCGTCATTGAGAGGCATCATGACCACAGCTAAAGTCAATCTACTCGATTTTGATCGTAAAGGTCTTCGTAAATTTTTCACAGAAGAACTGAATGAGAAAGCGTTTCGAGCAGAGCAAGTGATGAAGTGGATTTATCACTTCGGTGTCGATGACTTCGAACAAATGAATAACATCAACAAAAAGTTACGTGAGAAACTTCAACGTCGCTGTGAGATTGTTGCACCTGTTGTTTCTGAAGCTCAACACTCTTCAGATGGCACAATTAAATGGGCGATGAGCGTTGGCGACCAAGACGTTGAAACGGTATACATCCCAGATGGTGACCGTGCGACGCTATGTGTATCTTCACAGGTTGGTTGTGCACTTGAATGTAAGTTCTGTTCTACAGCTCAACAAGGCTTCAACCGTAACCTAAAAGTTTCAGAGATTGTTGGCCAAATCTGGCGCGCATCTCGCGAAATCGGCCTAGAAAAAGAAACCGGTCGTCGTCCAATTACTAACGTTGTAATGATGGGTATGGGTGAGCCTCTATTGAACATGAAGAACCTAATGCCATCATTAGAAATCATGCTTGATGATCTAGGTTTCGCACTGTCTAAGCGTCGTGTAACCGTATCAACTTCTGGTGTTGTTTCTGGCCTTGACCAAATGACAGACAACATCGATGTCGCATTGGCTATTTCTCTACATGCGCCAAACGATGCACTACGTAGCCAAATCATGCCGATCAACGACCGTTGGGATATCCAAGACTTCCTAGCATCTGTTCGTCGTTACATTGCATCTTCAAATGCTAACCGCGGTAAAGTAACGGTTGAGTACGTGTTATTGGATCATGTGAATGATGATATGGACCACGCACGTGAACTTGCTGAGCTAATGAAAGAGACGCCCTGTAAGATCAACTTGATTCCATTCAACCCTTACCCGGGGTCGCCTTATAAGAAGCCAAGCAACTCTCGTATTGATCGCTTCCAAAAAACGCTGATGGAATACAACTACACAGTAACCGTTCGTAAGACTCGTGGTGATGATATTGATGCCGCGTGTGGTCAGTTAGTCGGTGATGTGATTGATAGAACCAAGCGTACTAAAATGCTTAAAGCAGCCTCTGAAGCGAACTTGATTGCCGGTGGTGTGATTGAAGTAAAAGCGGTATAAAACGCGATTAGAACCTAAACAAGCCAGAAGTCTTACTTCTGGCTTGTTGCTTTTCTGGGGTGCAGTTTTTGATTTTTTGGACTTCTTGCCCACGCTTTCTTACATTTTTCGTCAAATTTTGGACAAAACCATGAGCTGACGGTAAATTTTGTTTAAAGTGTTTTTGCCTTGTAATGGCATTAGCTTATGATTAACTAATCTTAAATTAATTTAAGTGCTCGCTTGCTACTGATCATCAATATGTCTATTTAGGTTGGCTACTTGATAAACTAGCTTCCTGAGAAGGTCATCCATAATAAATGAATGATGTTCGCCTTTAAGGGTTGATGATTTAGATAGCAGGAAAAATTCCACATAACGTGGGTTGTTAGATTGAGCTTAAACGACAATAAGAAAACGCTCTCCTCAACCTGCGATAATACTTTAGAAGTTCACTCTCTATGAACACAGAACAAGATACACAAGCGCAAGAAAACGTAGCTCCAGCTTTGGAAGCGGGAACGCTGCTTAAGAACAAACGAGAATCTCTTGGTTTAACGCAAAAGCAGATTTCTGATCGCTTGAAACTTCGCGTTACTCTGATCCAACAAATTGAAGAAAACCAATTCGAGTCAGATCAAGTGGCGACGTTTATGCGTGGCTATATTCGTTCATACGCGAAATACGTCAATCTTGACGAAAAAGTCGTATTGAGTGCGCTGCATCATGCCGGTGATGCTCAGCATCAAGAGCAAGAAATGCTGAGTTTTTCTCGTAAGACCAAAACCGAGAAGCACAACAGCCGTATTATGATCCTGACTTGGAGCATTTTTGCGGTCATTGCGGGTATCTCCTCACTTTGGTGGTGGCAGAACCAACAGCAAGACACCCTATCTCAATCTTTAGCGAATACTGAAAGCTCAGAAGAGCTAGCGGTAGAAGAATCACTTGCCCCTGAATTCACCTCTTTGGAAGTGATTGAAGCTGAACAAAACGAAGCGGGTGCTTCTGTTGTTGAAGGTGCTGAAGGCCTTGCTGCGATAAGCGATGCGGAAGAAAGTTCAGATGCTGTTACTCCAGCTGACGAAACTTCTGCACAACAAACAACAGAGACTGAACCAACTGCTGAAGCTGCTGCGAATGCAGAAACGGTTGAAGCTAGCACGGCTCCTGAAGCTGTGGCTAACGAACTAGTGATGCAGTTCACCGCTGATTGCTGGATCCAAGTAAAAGATGCAACGGGTAAAACCTTGTCGACTGGCATCAAAAAAGCAGGTCAGTCGTTAAATCTATCAGGAACTGCGCCATATAAAGTGATTCTAGGTGCGCCAGAAGGCGTATCAATGACATTTGCAAGTGAACCTGTCGACCTTTCTGGGTATACTTCAGGCAAAGTAGCTAGAATAACCTTACCTTAGAGTTAATATGCAACACGAATCTCCTATTATTCGTCGCAAATCAACCCGTATTTATGTGGGTGATGTGCCGATCGGTGATGGTGCACCAATTGCTGTGCAATCCATGACCAACACAAGAACAACAGATGTAGCCGCGACCGTTGCTCAAATTAGAGCTCTGGAAAAAGTTGGCGCTGATATCGTTCGCGTATCTGTACCGACTATGGATGCAGCTGAAGCCTTTAAGCTAATCAAGCAGCAGGTCTCTGTTCCTTTGGTTGCTGATATTCACTTCGACTACCGTATCGCACTTAAAGTGGCGGAATACGGCGTTGACTGTCTGCGTATCAACCCAGGTAACATCGGTAACGAAAGCCGTATCCGCTCAGTTGTTGATTGTGCACGTGATATGAATATTCCGATTCGTATTGGTGTTAACGGCGGTTCTCTTGAGAAAGAGATCCAAGAGAAATACACAGAACCTACAGCAGAAGCGCTTGTTGAATCAGCAATGCGTCATGTAGATATCCTAGACCGTCTGAACTTTGATCAATTCAAAGTCAGCGTGAAGGCTTCTGATGTATTCCTTGCTGTCGGTTCTTACCGTTTGCTGGCTAAGCAGATTGATCAACCTCTCCACCTTGGTATTACCGAAGCGGGTGGTGCGCGTGCAGGCTCTGTGAAGTCAGCGGTAGGTTTAGGTATGCTTCTTTCTGAAGGTATCGGCGATACGCTGCGTATCTCGCTAGCGGCTGATCCGGTTGAAGAGATCAAAGTTGGCTTTGATATTCTTAAATCTTTGCGCATTCGTTCGCGTGGCATCAACTTCATTGCGTGCCCGAGCTGTTCTCGTCAAGAGTTCGATGTTATTAACACCGTTAATGCCCTTGAAGAACGCTTAGAAGACGTGATTACTCCAATGGATGTGTCAATCATCGGTTGTGTGGTTAACGGCCCTGGTGAAGCAGAAGTGTCTCACTTAGGTTTAGCCGGTAGTGCTCGTAAGAGTGCCTTCTACGAAGACGGTAAGCGTCAGAAAGAGCGCTTCGACAACGATGACCTTGTCGACAAACTTGAAGCTAAGATTCGTGCAAAAGCGTCAGTGCTTGATAAAGCAAATCGCATTGATGTAGAAAACTTAGAAGATTAATACAACGCGATGGGGTGTGATTGTCTATTCGCACTAACACCTGGTCGTGAGAAATTACGGAATAAATACTGTGGCTAAAAATATTCAAGCAATTCGAGGCATGAACGACTGCCTTCCAACTCAATCACCACTGTGGCAGAAAGTAGAAAGCGCAGTTAAAAACGTGGTGAGTGCATACGGTTACAACGAAGTACGTATGCCTATCGTTGAAGAAACAAACCTATTTAGCCGTGCAGTTGGTGAAGAGACAGACGTTGTTTCTAAAGAGATGTACACCTTTGACGACCGCAATGGCGATAGCCTAACGCTGCGTCCAGAAGGCACAGCAGGTTGTGTTCGTTCATGTATTCAAAACAGCCTTATCAACCGTGATGAACAGCGCCTATGGTACATGGGCCCTATGTTCCGTCACGAGCGTCCTCAAAAAGGTCGTTACCGTCAATTCCACCAATGTGGTGTTGAAGTGTTTGGCCTAGACGGTCCAGACGTTGACGCAGAACTTATCATGATGACAGCACGTCTATGGCGTGAGCTAGGCATCGACAAGCACGTTCGCCTAGAGCTGAACTCAATCGGTTCTCAAGAAGATCGCGTTAGCTACCGCACTGCGTTAGTGGCTTTCCTTGAGCAACACATTGATGTGCTTGACGAAGACTGCAAACGTCGCATGCACACTAACCCTCTACGTGTACTTGATACTAAGAACCCTGATGTTCAAGCTATCTTAGGTGACGCACCTCGACTATCTGAATATCTAGGTGAAGAATCGAAGCAACATTTTGCTGGTTTGTGTGAACTTCTTGACGCTGTTGGTATCGAATACCAAGTTAATGAGCGTCTAGTACGTGGCCTAGATTACTACAACCGCACTGTATTTGAGTGGATCACAGACAGCCTTGGTGCTCAAGGTACAGTATGTGGCGGCGGTCGTTACGATGGTCTTGTTGAGCAACTAGGCGGCAAAGCAACCAATGCAGTTGGCTTCGCAATGGGTCTAGAGCGTTTGGTTCTTATGATGGAAACGCTAGAGCTAACAGAAGTTCGTCGTAGCGTTGATGTATACGTAGTTGCTGCTGGCGAAGGTACTATGATCGCGGGCATGCAGTTAGCGAATCAATTACGCGACACCGTTGAAGGCGTGCGTGTAATGAACCACTTCGGTGGTGGTAACTTCAAGAAGCAATTCAAACGTGCTGACAAAGTAGGTGCTGTTGTGGCGCTGGTACTTGGTGAGAACGAAGTTGCTGACAATACAGTTGTGCTAAAAGATCTGGTTGGCGGCGAGCAAGAAACCGTGTCTCAAACGGAAGTTGCAGAGAAAGTTGCTGCGCTAATCTAATTAGCCATTGAGCAAACGCTCATAATGAATACTAACGTCAGCACTATGCTGGCGTTTAAAGAATTAAAGAGGACAGGAAGTGGAACTTTACGATAGCGAAGAGCAACAAGTTGAAGCCATTAAAGATTGGTGGAAAGAGAACGGTAAAGCCGTAATCTTTGGTGCGGTTATTGGTTTAGGTGGTCTATTTGGCTGGCGCTATTACCAAGATTCAGTAGTTGAAGCGCGTGAAGCAGCTTCAGAAAGCTACACCTCTGTAATTTCAGCTCTTGATGTTAAGGGTGTTGATGCTCAATCTGATATTCAAGCTTTCATCGACGCAAACAAAGATGCTGAGTACTCAGTACTTGCTGCTATGCAACTAGCAAAAGTACAAGTACAAGCAGGCGATCTAGCGGCGGCACTTGAACAGCTCGAGTGGGCAAAATCGGCAACTAAGGACGCGGCACTTGCGCCACTACTTACTTACCGTGTTGCACGTATTAAAGCTGAGCAAGGTGAATTTGACGCAGCACTGACTGATCTTGCTGCTATGACAGATGAATCTTGGAAAGGCCGTGTTGCTGAACTGCGTGGTGATATCTCACTTCGTAAAGGCGACACAGACGCAGCATACAGTGCTTACACAGAAGCACAGCAAGCTGTTGACGCTAGCCAAACGCTTCAAATCAAACTTGACGACCTAGCTAAATAAGGCGCTTTGAATGAAGAAGATGTTTCCAAAAGCGGCGTTGTGTGCGATTGCTCTTGGCCTACTAGCTGGCTGTGCGGGTGAAGAAGACACCGTAATCATGGCTCCAGTCCCAACGGTAAACAGCGAGTTCACTCCTAGTCAGGAATGGTCTGCGTCGGTTGGTGATGGTGTTGGTCACTACTTTTCAAAACTAACGCCAGAATTGGCTTACGACAAAGTGTTTGTTGCAAGCCGTGAAGGTATGGTTAAAGCGCTTGATCCTGATACAGGTAAAGCGCTGTGGAAAGTCGATCTTGAGAAAGACGTATTGGCTCGTTTATCGGGTGGCTTAACGGCGGCTTACGGTAAAGTTTTTGTTGGTTCTGAAAATGGCGAAGTGATCGCACTGGAAGAATCGACCGGTGAAGAGCTGTGGCGTGTATCAGTCAATGGCGAGGTGCTTGCATCCCCAGCAACTGATAGCAACATGGTCATTGTTCATACCAGTCGCGGTATGTTGATCGCGTTAGATCAAGCAAGCGGTGAACAAAAATGGACCATCAGTACGGAAGTACCAAGCCTAACACTGCGTGGCGATAGCTCGCCTGTTGCAGTTTCTGGTGGTGTATTCTGGGGTACAGCAAATGGTCGTCTAGCTGCGGCTATCGTTGATCGTGGTCAGCTTATTTGGCAACAGCCAGTAGGCACACCAAAAGGTGCAACGGAAATTGATCGTTTGGTTGATGTTGATGCATCTCCAATTGTTCTTGGTGGCACCCTGTATACCGTAGGTATCAATGGTCAGCTGATTGCTATCGACCTTCGTTCTGGTAAGCCAATTTGGAAACGTAACTACTCATCAGCGATTGATTTAGCAAGTGATGGTAGCCGTTTGTTCGTTGTTACCGACAAAGACCATGTGGTTGCGGTTGATGCGCGTAGTGGTACTGAACTGTGGAGCACTCCATTGTTAGAAAACCGCTTACTGACAGCACCTGCTATTATTAATGGTTATGTAGTCGTGGGTGATACTGAAGGTTATCTGCACTGGTTGGATCGTTCATCGGGTGAGTTTGTTGCTCAACAGCTTGTCGATGATAGCGGCTTTGCGGTTGCACCAATTGAACTGCCTGAAGGCTACTTAGTGACGACTCGCAATGGCGATGTAAAGAAACTAACGATTAGCCAATAAAAGCGTGATATAATTCACAGTCGGCTCCTGGTTGGTAACAGCCAGGAGCCGTTTTGTTGTTAAAAATTAATAAACCGTGTGGTTATAGGTAAGAGTTTAAACTTGCGAACAAGTGCTTACCTATAACTACATTTAGAGAAGAAATTGTAGAGGTTGTTATGGTACCTGTTGTTGCTCTAGTAGGGCGTCCGAACGTAGGTAAATCTACGTTATTTAACCGATTGACTCGAACTCGTGATGCATTGGTTGCGGATTTCCCTGGCTTAACGCGTGACCGTAAATACGGTCATGCTCATTTTAGCGAGCATGACTTTATTGTTATTGACACTGGCGGTATCGACGGTACTGAAGAAGGTGTTGAAACTAAAATGGCTGAACAGTCGCTAGCGGCGATTGATGAAGCTGATGTCGTTCTATTTATGGTAGATGGCCGTGCGGGTCTAACACCTTCAGACGTGGCGATTGCTAAGCACCTACGTCAACTAGAAAAGCCTTCAATGCTAGTAGTAAACAAGGTTGATGGTATCGACCCTGATGCTGCAAGTGCTGACTTCTGGCAACTAGGTGTAGAAGACATGTACCAAATCGCTGCGGCGCATGGTCGTGGTGTTACTGCACTTATTGACCTTGCTCTTAACCCATTCGCAGAAGCGCTAAAAGCTGAGAATGGCGAAGTAAGCGACTTAACTGAGTTTGAAGACGAAGAAGAAGAGCAGGTTGAATTTACAGAAGAAGAAGCTGAAGCAGAATTCAAGCGTCTTCAAGATCAACCGATCAAACTAGCGATCATTGGCCGTCCTAACGTAGGTAAATCAACGCTAACGAACCGTATTCTTGGTGAAGAGCGTGTGGTTGTTTACGATATGCCAGGTACGACTCGTGACTCTATCTACATCCCAATGCAGCGTGACGAGCGTGAATACGTTCTAATCGATACTGCGGGTGTTCGTCGTCGTAAAAACATCAACGAAACGGTAGAGAAGTTCTCAGTGGTTAAAACACTGAAAGCGATTGAAGATGCTAACGTTGTATTGCTGCTTATCGATGCTCGCGAAAACATCTCTGATCAAGATCTAAGCTTGCTAGGCTTTGCGTTGAACGCTGGTCGTTCAATTGTTATTGCCGTAAACAAGTGGGATGGCCTAGATAACGACGTTAAAGAACGCGTTAAGAAAGAGCTAGACCGTCGCTTAGGCTTCGTTGATTTCGCACGTATTCACTTTATCTCTGCACTTCACGGTACAGGTGTTGGTCACTTGTTTGAGTCTGTACAAGAAGCTTACAAGTCAGCGACTACTCGTGTTGGTACTTCTGTGCTAACTCGTATCATGAAGATGGCGACTGATGATCACCAACCGCCTATGGTTCGTGGCCGTCGTGTGAAACTGAAATACGCGCACGCTGGTGGCTACAACCCACCGATTATCGTTATCCACGGCAACCAAGTTCGTAACTTGCCAGATTCATACAAACGATTCTTGATGAACTACTACCGTCGTTCACTAGAAATCATGGGTACACCTATTCGCATTCAATTCCAGAACAGCGAGAACCCATTTGAAGCTAAGACAAACAAGCTGACAATTTCTCAAGAACGTAAACGTAAGCGTATGATGAGCATGGTTAAAGGTCGTAAGTAAACCTTTCCAATAGATTTGATACCCGAGCCTGTCTCGGGTATTTTTTTAAGCAAAATTCACGTTAAGCCATAACAATACGTTTTTATCATCATGGCTCAACGAATCAGACTAGATTCCAGAAGAAGAACGATATGACTACTAGCGATTTGATTACACCTGTGTCAGCAATCACACCAACCATCACTCAATTTTGTCATCAGGCTTGGCAGCTCAATGCTAAAGCGCAGTACGTTGAAAGCGACGACAGCAAAACTTACCTGATTGCCGACGTAACACCTTTCCACCCAGTGAGTCATATTTGGCCCGATCACCCTGCAGACCAAGGCTTTGTGAATGTTGGTGACGTGCAATTTCCCGTTGAAGACTGCCTTGTTGGTGCTATAGAACAATCTACTGGCAAGCTTCATATCGCAGCAGATATCCCTGTTAAGCGTGATACGGAAGGGTGGGCGTTTGTTGTTGTCCACCAGCTACCTACATCTGCTTCTATGATTAAGGTTAACGACGAAGTCGTGTTGTCGGTTGATAAAGAGTACCAAGCCAGTTTGAGCCGTGGTCACAGTGCTGGCCACATCGCTTTCCTAGCCTTGAATAAAGTATTGGCTGAGAGCTACTGGCGTAAAGATGCGGACAGAAAAGATCCGCTTGGCAGTTACGACTTCAATAGTTATGCACAAGTGACGAGCTTTGTGACTCCAGAGCTGTGTACCGATAAGTATCGCTTAGGCAAAACCCTGAAGAAGCGCGGTTTGAACGTTGCAGACATGCTAGCAAATCTTGATGACATCGAAGCTGATATCAACCAAATGCTTGCGGGCTGGCTTGCAGAGCCGACGCCAGTTGCGATGAGACTAGAAGGCGAGGCGTTAACAGACTCTCGTTACTGGGAGTGGCAGCTTGACGCAGATACTCAGGTCACTATTCCTTGTGGTGGCACACACATTGGAAATACCTCAGAACTTGGTGCGCTGTCCGTTAAGCTGACCCAGCTAGATGGCCAAAACATTGAAATGCTGACGCATGTAATTCGATGATTTAGACTACAGATCGAAATGGCTTGTGCTGTTTATTTTATTTTTACATGTCACTTTTGATATAAATGACTATTTGAAATTGAAATGCAGCACATGTAACTTATGCTTTCGGTGTGTGGTGATATAAATATTCTTTTTGGGGTAGATCGCTGATCAAAATAGATAAAGCGAAAGATCAACCTATGATCTTCGATTGTGTGTCGTACTAATTTAGTGTGCTATTATTAACCAATAACAAGCTTGCATAAGAACAAGCTGTACCCGATTACACAATTGAAAGCCTTAGTGAATGGAACAACAATTTTTATTAGAAGGTCATCGAGCCGTCAATAGTTTGCTGCGGAAGCTTGCGCTTGGGATGGATCGCAAAGATTTAAATCACAAGATTATTCAGCTTACCGAGCAGCGCATGGCTTCAATTTTACTGCTCAACTCAGAGTCTAAACGTTACACCTTGAGTATGCCCCAAACCTGCCTGATTTTTACAATCAACAGATTGAAGGGATAGGAATTGGTGCGGGGATAGGCTCTTGTGGCGAGGCAGCTGCGCTTAAGAAAGCAGTGATGGTCTCCAACATAAATGCACACCCAAACTGGGCACCTTTTCTGGTCTTAACCAATCAAGCGAATTTACATGCCTGTTGGTCGGTCCCCATTATCTCGTCGCGCGGTAATGTGTTGGTTACCTTCGCTATTTATAGCCAGTACATCTCTGAACCACATGAATTTGAGCTCGAGATCTTAGAGCTACTGGCTTCCCTGTATTCGGTAGCACTAGAGAAGTTTGAGCTGGAGAACCAGCTAAACTTTTTCGCTAATCGAGATTCTTTAACCCATTGCTTGAATCGTCTCGCATTGTTTAATGAAGCGGAGAAAGTGTTGGCCAAGCGATGCTTTTCTGAAAAGGTGATGGCGTGTTTGTTTGTTGATGTCGATAAGTTCAAATCGATAAATGATACCTATGGCCACAGTTTCGGTGACGATGTGCTGTTGGCGGTTGCCGAAGTTCTTGATGAGGCAACCACAGCATGTGCCAAGATAGGCCGTTATGGTGGCGATGAGTTTGTGGTGTTCTCTTGCTTTGATGATCAAGAAAGCGTTGTTAGCTTCTACCACAGCTTAGAGAAAGCACTGCAACAAGCGCTTTATATCAATGATGTGCAGTTCTCAGTGAGTGTTGGGTTGTCTTGTGAGAAAGATCCTCAAGGATTAGACCAGTTGATCGCACAAGCTGATAAGAACATGTACCAAATCAAGCAAGCGAAGTCTCAGCGGTAGTAGATTGTAAAAATAGTAGTGAATTAGGAAATGCTAATGAGTGAAAATATCTGCCCTAAGTGCCAGTCTGAGCTAGCTTGGGATGGCAAGTATCATTGTGAAAGTTGTCAGGCTCACTTTACTAAAGTTGGGTTTTGCCCTGAGTGCAGCAGCCAACTTGAGAAGCTTCAAGCCTGTGGTACGGCGAGCTATTTTTGCAACGGTGATTGCAACGAGTTGAAATCTAAGTCGAGAGTAAAATTCGAATTTAAAACAGCGGAATAGCCTTAAACTACATGGTTTGAACGACCATCGGTGATGTTATACCAGAGACTCAATACTAAAGTGTTGGGTCTTTTTTGTATCTGAAGAACAGGAATGTGTCATCTTGGTTCATTCCCACCGTCACTGCACCAGTATGAAACATAGTTACATGATTGCTATGCACTCTATTGGTGTGAGTTTCTTTTAAATTCTATTAATACAATTACTTATAAATAATTTCATTGGTTTATAAGTTTGGCACTCTTATTGTAACTCTGTAATTGAATAACAAAAATACAATTATGGAGTAATATCATGAACAAGGTGTTCAATTTATCGCTAGCTGCACTGTGTACAACACTTTCATTTTCTTCTGCAACAGTGTTTGCTGCTGATGAGACCATCAAGGTCGGTGTTCTACACTCACTCTCTGGCACCATGGCGATCAGTGAGACAACGCTAAAAGATACCGTGCTAATGCTCATCGAAGAGCAGAACAAAAAGGGCGGTTTGCTTGGTAAGAAGCTAGAGCCTGTCGTGGTTGACCCTGCGTCAAACTGGCCGCTATTTGCTGAGAAAGCGCGTGAGCTTATCGAAAAAGAGAAAGTGGATGTGGTGTTCGGTGGTTGGACGTCGGTATCACGTAAATCCATGCTACCTGTCTTTGAAGAACTCAACAGCATCCTTTTCTACCCAGTACAGTATGAAGGTGAAGAGTCTTCTAAAAACGTTTTCTACACCGGTGCCGCGCCAAACCAACAAGCGATCCCAGCAGTGGATTACTTGATGGAAGAGCTTGAAGTCGAGCGCTGGGTACTTGCAGGTACCGATTACGTTTATCCACGTACAACCAATAAGATCCTTGAAGCCTACCTAAAAGATAAAGGTGTCGCAGAAGAAGACATCATGATCAACTACACGCCATTTGGTCACTCTGATTGGCAATCTATCGTTTCAGACATCAAGAAGTTCGGTGAAGCGGGCAAGAAAACCGCTGTTGTTTCTACTGTGAATGGCGATGCGAACGTACCTTTCTATAAAGAGCTAGGCGCTCAAGGCATTTCATCTGAAGATATCCCAGTTATTGCATTCTCTGTTGGTGAAGAAGAACTGTCAGGCATGGACACAGAACCACTGGTGGGTCATCTAGCGGCTTGGAACTACTTCATGAGTGTTGATACCGAAGCCAATGAAGAGTTCGTTGAAACGTGGCAGTCGTTCATCAAGAGTGAAAAGCGTGTCACCAATGACCCAATGGAAGCGCACTATGTTGGCTTCAACATGTGGGCTCAAGCGGTCACTAATGCAGGCACAACCGATCCTGAATCTGTGCAAGATGCCTTGATTGGTGTGTCTGTTCCTAACCTTTCTGGCGGCTACTCTACCATGCTACCAAATCACCACATCACCAAACCAGTACTGATCGGTGAGATCCAAGATGATGGTCAATTCGACATTGTTTGGGAAACCACTGGACTCGTTGCGGGTGATGCTTGGTCGAGCTACTTACCTGAATCGGCAAAACTGTTCTCTAGCTGGTCGAAGCCATTCTCATGTGGTGCGTTTAACGTCGAAACGAAGAAGTGTTCTGGCGGTAACTAGAGCGTCAATTCAGGAATATTGAGCCTTCCGGTTTGGGAAGAACGCGTCTGTTTAACGGGCGAAGCGAACGGAAGGCTCATCGTTTCAGGTAATAACCACTATCCACACATCCTCCAAGTAAAAATAACAATATCTAACTTGGTTGGTTAAGGAAGCAGGGATGAAAAACGTATTAAACGTATTTAAAGCGCTGTTGCTCATGGCAGTCAGTGCTCAGTTGGCTTTTGCTGGAATAACGGATGAAGCTAGCTTTACCAAGGCGCTAGTTGGTAAGAAAACATCGGATAAAGAATTAGCTATCGATTGGGTGATTGAGACGCAAACGGGAGACGTGTCGAAAGCTATTTTATATGGATGGTTAAACGGCAATCTCTATTACTTCAATGATAAAAAAAACGAACATTATAAACAGCTCTATCTCATTCAAAACACCAAAACAGCCACTTCAGCTCAGTCTGTATGGGATGAATCAACTCTCAATATCGACAATGCTAAGCTGTTTAAAAAGGTGCGCGTAAACAACAAACTTCGCGGGATCTTACGGGGTGAAATTGCCTCTATTGGATTAAATAGCAGTAACCCAGATGTGCGTTATCAAGCGGTTCTCGATCTACTGGGAACTAAGGATGCCACTATCATCGATCGTTTATCCGAACTTAGAGAAAATGAGACCGATGGTAAAGTCGCTGAACTAATGGATTTGTCATTAGCTATTTTTACCTCGCTTGATAACAGTGCAACAACTGAAGCTCGAGTAACATCGATTGAACGAGTGGGCGACTTTAAGCATTCAGTCGTTCTAAAAACACTGAACCAACTACTTAACGGTGAGCAAGAACCAAGCATTTTGGCTGCAACAGAGCGTGCGATGGACGATTATCAACAAAGCCAAGCTCTGTACTCAGGTGTTGAAACCGTATTCTTTGGCTTGAGTTTAGGCTCGGTATTGGTACTGGCAGGCATTGGCTTAGCGATTACCTTTGGTGTGATGGGCGTTATCAACATGGCTCATGGCGAGCTGATCATGATTGGCGCTTACACCACCTACGTATTGCAGTTGTTGATGCCGAATCATATTGGCCTAGCGCTGATACTTTCCATTCCAGCGGCATTCATTGTTTCTGGCTTAGTGGGCATTGCGATTGAGCGAAGTGTGATTCGTCATCTTTATGGTCGCCCATTGGAAACCTTACTCGCGACCTTTGGTATTAGCTTAATCTTGCAGCAGGCTGTTCGTTCTATTTTCTCTCCTTTGAACCGCTCAGTGAGCACGCCTGAATGGATGTCTGGAGCACTTCAATTAAACCCAATGTTGTCCCTGACCTACAACCGCCTTTACATCATTCTCTTCTGTGGTTTGGTGTTTATGGGCTTATTAATGGTTCTGAAAAAGACACCACTAGGTTTGCAGGTTCGTGCGGTTTCTCAAAACCGTGGCATGGCTCGTGCGATGGGTATTCGTTCTGAGCGAGTTGATGCGATGACCTTCGGTTTAGGCTCTGGCGTTGCGGGTGTCGCGGGTGTGGCACTTTCTCAACTGACTAACGTCGGTCCAAATATGGGGCAGGCGTATATCATTGATTCATTCATGGTGGTGGTATTCGGCGGTGTCGGCAACCTATGGGGCACGCTAGTCGCAGGCTTAAGCCTTGGTCTGTTCAATAAGATTTTAGAACCATGGGCTGGTGCGGTTCTCGCCAAGATTCTGGTACTGGTTTTCATCATTCTATTTATTCAAAAACGCCCACGCGGACTCTTCCCGCAACGTGGTCGTGCGGCTGAAGGTTAAGGACAACATCATGCAGTCAAAATCATTTGTACTTTCGGCAATGCGTGGTGACAAAGGTGGCCAACTGACCATCCTTGCCATTCTTGCGGCCGTCATTCTTATCCCACTGGCTAACACCATGTTACCAAGTGGGCACCCGCTTCATGTCGAGACTTTCACTATCTCGCTGATGGGCAAATACCTGAGCTACGCAATGTTGGCGTTGGCGCTCGATCTTGTGTGGGGCTATCTCGGAATATTGAGCCTCGGCCACGGTGCTTTCTTTGCGCTTGGTGGTTATGCGATGGGTATGTACTTGATGCGTCAGATTGGTGACCGTGGGGTTTATGGTGATCCAGTCTTACCAGATTTCATGGTGTTCCTTGATTGGTCTGCGTTGCCGTGGTTCTGGCAGGGTTTTGATCAGTTCTGGTTCGCCTGCTTGATGGTGGTGCTAGTGCCGGGCGCGTTGGCTTACTTGTTTGGTTATCTGGCTTTTCGCTCTCGTGTGTCAGGGGTTTACCTTTCTATCATGACTCAGGCGTTAACTTACGCATTGATGCTGGCATTTTTCCGCAACGAGATGGGCTTTGGTGGTAACAATGGACTGACAGACTTCAAAGACATCATAGGTCTGAGCTTGCAGAGTGATGCGGTCAAGATAGGTCTGTTTGTCGCGACTGGTATTGCGCTTATTCTCAGCTACATAGCTTGTCGCATGGTGGTGACCAGTCGATTAGGTCGTGTGGCATTAGCGATTCGTGATACGGAATCACGCACTCGCTTTATGGGCTATGACGTCGATGGCATCAAGCTGTGGGTCTTCGTTCTTTCTGCGGTTATCGCCGGTATTGCCGGGGCTTTATATGTCCCTCAAGTGGGTATTATCAATCCGGGAGAATTTGCTCCTCTTAACTCGATTGAGATTGTGGTTTGGGTAGCCTTAGGCGGTCGTGCCACTCTGTTTGGTGCCATTGTCGGTGCATTGATCATCAACTACGCCAAGAGTTGGTTTACGGTTGAGTTCCCGGAGGTGTGGCTGTTTGCTCTGGGTGGACTATTCGTACTCTCAACCATGTACTTCCCACAAGGTGTGATTGGCTTTGTCAGTGAAAAGTGGCAGCAGCTGCGCAAGGCATCAAATGGGAAAAACCAAGATAAAGATAAGGATGATCAGCACAAGGCCAAGGAGGTGATCGCATGACCACATTTAATAGCGTAAAGGAATCGGTTCAGGCGTTCACTCGTCGAGACGAAGTCTTTGATTACCTCAAACCCGATATTCATCCTGCCATCGATACTCGACATAACGTGCTGTTGTATGTCGAAGGCGTCAACAAAAGCTTCGATGGTTTCCAAGCGATAAACGACCTCAACCTTTACATCAAAGAGGGAGAGCTACGCTGCATCATCGGCCCTAATGGCGCAGGTAAAACAACCATGATGGACATCATTACCGGGAAAACTAAGCCAGATACTGGCGAAGTGTGGTTAGGTTCGAACATCAATCTACTCAAGATGAACGAAGCTGAAATTGCTAACGCAGGCGTTGGGCGTAAGTTCCAAAAGCCGACCGTGATTGAATGTTTAACTGTGTGGCAGAACCTTGAATTAGCCATGGCAGGTGATCGCTCGGTGTGGGCAACTTTCACTGCCGTGATGTCTGGCGAGCAGAAAGACAAACTCACCTCGGTACTAGAGCTTATTCACCTTAAAGACGAAGCGGCGAATTTGGCAGGTAACCTGTCTCACGGTCAGAAACAGTGGTTAGAGATAGGCATGTTATTGATGCAAAACCCTAGGCTATTGCTGGTGGATGAACCCGTGGCAGGTATGACTCACCAAGAAATGGATCGCACCTCTGAGTTACTTAACTCACTGGCAGGTAAGCACTCGGTTGTGGTCGTTGAACACGATATGGATTTCGTTCGTTCTATCGCCAGCCATGTCACCGTGCTTCATCAAGGTCATGTGTTGGCTGAAGGCACTATGGATCAAGTGCAGGCTCACCCTGAAGTTAAACAAGTTTATCTCGGAGAATAGGATGTTAGAGGTTAAATCAGTTAATCAATATTACGGTGAGAGCCACACGCTGTGGGATTTGGATATGCAGATCCCAGAAGGTAAATGCACGGTGCTAATGGGGCGAAATGGTGTCGGTAAAACGACGTTGCTGCAATGCATCATGGGGTTGGTTAAGGTCGAAAGCGGTGACATCTCCTTATCGGGTGAGTCACTTTTGAAAACCGATGCCGAGGACCGTCCACGCCAAGGGATCGGCTATGTACCGCAAGGTCGCCAGATCTTCCCAATGCTCACTGTTCAAGAAAACCTAGAAGTAGGCTTGCCGATTCGCGAAAAGGGCGACCGTAAGATCCCTGAGTTCATCTTCGATATATTCCCAGTATTAAAAGAGATGCTACATCGTCGCGGTGGTGATTTATCGGGTGGCCAGCAGCAACAGCTAGCGATTGGGCGTGCGCTGGTGGTTAATCCAAAGCTATTGATCTTGGATGAGCCGACGGAGGGTATTCAACCCAATATTGTGCAAGAGATTGGCGACATCATTCGCATGCTCAACGAGAAAATGGGGCTCACGGTTCTGTTGGTTGAACAGAAGCTGCCGTTTGCAAGAAAGGTCGGTGACCGTTTTTGCATTATCGACCGTGGACGCCAAGTGGCAGAAGGTGAAATGACAGGGCTCGATGAGTCCTTGATAAAGGAGTACCTAACCGTATGAATTCTCTCTTTTCTCCGAATGAAGTAAGCAAGGCTTCTTTAGTAGAAGCTTTATCTTTGAATGAGACCATCGAACAAGATATTCGTGATGGTTGGCAAGCGAGTTTAAACCTCACTTTTGTCGACCGCAGTGATAAAACCGTATTAAAGAATCGTCAGCAGTCTGGTCCGCTTGCGGTGCAACGCCCCCTGTATCCTGATGGGGAAACGTGTCACACCTATTTACTCCATCCCCCCGGCGGAGTGGTAGGTGGTGACACTCTCAATATTGAAGCGACCATCGAAAGCGGTGCGCATGCGTTGATCACCACACCCGGTGCGACCAAGTTTTATCGCTCAAACAACAAGTACGCCAAGCAGAAGCAGACCCTACGAGTGAAGAAAGATGCACGCTTGGAATGGATGCCGCAAGAGAACATCTTTTTCCCGAATGCACACGTTCGTTTAGATACTGAAATTCGCCTAGAAAAGGGTGCACAGTTTTGGGGTTGGGAGATGCACTGTTTTGGACGCCCTGCACAGAATGAGGGATTCGAGCATGGTCATCTCGTTGGGAAAACAGAAATCTATCTTGATAATCAAAGGCTTCTGACTGAAGGCTTTAATTTTCATGGTGGCGATAAGTTAATGATAAATATGGGGTTACTTGATTATTCAATGATGGGAACCTTTTATATCACTTCAAATGAGAAGCAAGATTTAGAGTTGGTACAGAGCTTGCTCTTATCTATTACACAGCAAGCTTCACAGCAATCAGTTACATCAAAAATGTCGAGTGAACCCACATTAATATTGGGCGCGACTCAGATAGAAGGATTGATTGTGGTGCGAGCCTTGGGTAATTGGAGTGAAGATATCCTCCAGGCCTTTGGTCAGATATGGCAAGCAACTCGCTCTCATTTATGTGGTACGACTCCTGATTTACCTAGGATTTGGGCGACTTAGCGATTAGCCCTTTTTGTACCTAGGGTGACTTCCGACCCTAGGTACATTTTTTCAAGCTTGCTGTGATTGAATCCCACTTACTGCTCATGCGTTTTTGAGCAATAAGAAAACAACACTAACAGCGGGCGGCTAAATGGAATTAACACCAAGAGAAAAAGATAAGCTACTTATCTTCTGCGCAGGAATGCTGGCACAGCAGCGCAAACAAAAAGGCTTAAAGCTCAACTACCCAGAATCTATCGCACTGATCAGCAGTGCCATTCTCGAAGGTGCCCGCGAGGGTAAAACCGTTTCAGAATTAATGGATTTTGGAC
The DNA here is from genome assembly GCF_041471945.1 of Vibrio sp. 10N.261.51.A4. Lineage (NCBI taxonomy): Bacteria > Pseudomonadati > Pseudomonadota > Gammaproteobacteria > Vibrionales > Vibrionaceae > Vibrio > Vibrio sp. 10N.261.51.A4. The sequence goes on along the minus strand of NZ_JBFRPJ010000008.1, from coordinate 10,177 downwards.
GCACACTTCTTACTGTCGATGACGTTATGGAGGGGATCCCTTCCATGATCCCTGATGTACAAGTCGAAGCCACTTTTCCTGATGGCACCAAGCTGGTGACCGTTCATGAACCTATCGTGTAGGGAGAAGTAATATGGCTGGTTCCACAAAACAATACTCAGGATTCGTTCCCGGAAAAGTAGAAACCGCACCGGGTGACATCACTCTCAATGAAGGCCGAGACACAACGTCCGTTAAGGTGCAAAACATTGGCGATCGTCCTGTCCAAATTGGCTCTCATTACCACTTCTATGAAGCAAACCCTTCGCTGATCTTTAACCGAGAAGTCACTAAAGGCTTTCGACTCAATATTCCTGCGGGTACTGCAACCCGCTTTGAGCCGGGTCAGTCGCGCAGCGTCGAGTTAGTGCGTTACGCCGGTAAGTTAGAGATCTATGGCTTCCAAGGAAAGGTGATGGGCAAGCTCTAAGCGCTCCCACGGAATAATGAAAATAACAAAGGATTGAACATGGCGACGATATCCAGACAGGCTTATGCCGAAATGTTTGGGCCAACAGTCGGTGACAGAGTGCGTCTTGCTGACACTGATTTATGGCTAGAAGTTGAAAAAGATTACACCGTATACGGCGACGAAGTGAAATTCGGCGGCGGCAAAGTTATCCGTGATGGACAAGGGCAAAGCCAACGTCCAAGCGCCGAAACACCTGACTTGGTGATCACCAATGCGATTGTGTTGGATTATTGGGGCATCGTAAAAGCCGATGTCGCCATCAAAGACGGCCGAGTTCAAGCTTTAGGCAAAGCAGGTAACCCAGACGTTCAGCCGGGCGTCGATATAGTAATTGGCCCGGGCACGGAAATTTTAGCCGGTGAAGGCTCGATTCTCACCGCGGGTGGTATCGACTCGCATATTCACTTTATCTGCCCGCAACAGATTGAAGAAGCCTTAGCATCTGGTGTTACGACCATGATAGGCGGTGGTACGGGGCCAAACACAGGGACTAACGCGACGACATGTACACCGGGTCCATGGAACATGCACCGTATGTTGGAATCACTCGACCAATTCCCAATGAACTTTGGTTTGTTAGGTAAGGGCAATGCGAGCCAACCGGAAGCATTGCGTGAACAAGTGGCAGCGGGTGCTGTGGGTTTGAAGTTGCACGAAGACTGGGGAACAACCCCTGCCTCAATCGATACTTGCTTGAGTGTTGCTGACGAGATGGACGTACAAGTTGCGATTCATACCGACACTCTGAACGAATCGGGTTTTGTTGAATCGACACTTGGTGCAATCGGTGATCGCGTGATTCATACCTATCACACCGAAGGTGCAGGCGGTGGTCATGCTCCCGATATTATTCGCGCAGCAGGTGAACCGAACGTTCTGCCTTCCTCAACTAACCCGACACGTCCTTACACTATCAATACCGTCGATGAGCATTTGGATATGTTGATGGTCTGTCATCACCTTTCACCATCGATTGCTGAAGATGTCGCGTTCGCCGAATCGCGTATTCGCCGTGAAACCATTGCCGCAGAAGACATTCTTCATGACTTAGGCGCGTTCTCGATGATCGCTTCGGATTCACAAGCTATGGGGCGAGTGGGTGAAGTAATAACTCGAACTTGGCAAACCGCGCACAAGATGAAAGTTCAGCGTGGCAGCCTAAAAGAAGATTCTGATTACAGCGATAACTTTCGTTTAAGACGTTATGTCGCTAAGTACACCATCAACCCAGCGATCACTCATGGTATGTCTCATGAAATCGGTTCTATCGAAGCAGGGAAGTTAGCTGATCTAGTGTTGTGGAAGCCCGCTTTTTTTGGTGTGAAGCCCAGCGTGATTTTGAAAGGTGGCATGATTGCCATGGCACCAATGGGCGATCCAAACGCTTCTATCCCAACCCCTCAACCTGTTCACTATCGCTCTATGTTTGGTAGCTATGGCAAGGCGTGTCAGAACACATCGATGTTGTTTGTCTCTAAAGAAGCCAAAGCGCAGAACATCGATAAGCAATTGGGTTTGCAGAGTTTGATTGGTGTAGTGAGCAACTGCCGAAATATCAGTAAAGCCGACATGAAGCTCAATGATTGGATGCCAAAAATTGAGGTGGATTCTCAGACGTATCAAGTACGCGCCGATGGGGAACTGCTGACATGTGAGCCTGCAGAAGAGCTGCCAATGGCACAGCGGTACTTCCTATTTTAAGAGCTAGGCTGAAGGCTCCTATTTTAGTGACCCTATTTTGAACGTTATAAATATCACAAGGAGATTGAGGTAATAGCATGATTGAACTGACTCAACTGAATACTCAAATACAAAATGCACCGGACGGCTACTTAAGCCTGCCGATCGATAGCCGCATTAAGAGCCGTCTTAAGGTGATGCTCGATGACGGGCGCAATGCCGGACTGTTTCTACCACGAGGTCATATCTTGCGTGGTGGCGAACAACTCTCAAGTAAATGCGGTTTAGTCGTAGAAGTGAAAGCGGCACCAGAAACCGTTTCGACTGTTTACTGTGAAGACTTGCTCCTGTTAACGCGAGTGGCGTATCACCTTGGTAACCGTCATGTTCCGCTGCAAGTGGAAGCGGGTTGGGTTCGTTATCAACACGACCATGTTTTAGATGAAATGGTTGAAGGCTTAGGCGCGAAAGTGACCACTGAGAAACAACCGTTTGAACCAGAAGGCGGTGCTTATGGCGGTCGCTCTGGTGGACATCATCACCATCATTAATCGAGTCATTGATGACTCACTAAACGATTTATATAACAACGATATTAATAACAATAATACCAATCACAGTAAGTAAGTGATCAACAATAGCGCAGGAAAAAGGCTTGAGAACAAGGCATAATTTTTCGATAAGTAGTTATTCTACAATCAAAAATTATAACGCAGTTATCGAGCATTTTAGCAAGCTAGGGTGAGCAATTATTTACTACGATTGGTATAAAGCAAGGAACTCGCGATGAACTTTAAAACAGCTGCTGGCTTATGTACTTTCACAATAGCTTCTCTAACAACATCAACGATGGCTTTCGCTCACCCAGGACATGGGGCGCATTCAGTTCATGAGTCTCACTCGTTTATGTCTGGCTTAACTCACCCTGTGACTGGCATGGATCATCTGATCATGCTGATCGCTTTCGGTTTATTAATTGGCGCACTGTCATTTTCCACCAAGACAAAAGCATCTCTGATTGGCGGTGGATTGGTGTCTTTAGTGGTAGGGCTTATCGCAGGCCAAGCCCTAGGTTTCTCTGTGATTGTTGAGCCTGCCATTATCGCTTCTCTGTTTGTCGTCAGCTTATGTTTATGGCATGTATTCTCACCATCAACCAAGCGTGTAAACAGCGTATTAGTTGCTTCAATTGCTATGTTGTTTTTCCATGGTTACGCACACGGCGTTGAAGCCGCGAGCAACCTGACTCAGTTCGCAACAGGCATGAGTATCAGTGCTTTGGCTCTGATGGTTATCGGTACTTTTGTTGGTCGCGCGGTTTACTCTAAATGGTTGTCAGTCGGCGTGGCTTCAGCAAGCGCACTATTGCTGTTAGGCGCGTAGGCTCTCGAACTTATTTGATTCTGGAAGACTGAGGGCACGATTATGACCACAACAGAAAATGTAGCCGTCTATCGTCTGTTTCAATTGATCAGTCCATCGTTGCCGATTGGTGGGTTCACTTATTCGCAAGGCTTAGAGTTAGCGGTTGAAGCGGGGTGGGTGACCGATCGCAACAGCATGGAACAGTGGCTCAACACCATCGTCAACTCCAGTGTCGCGACCTTGGAATTGCCTATATTAGAGCGTCTTTACCACGCTCTAGAAAAGGGTGAACTCGATGAGATTGAGCACTGGTGTAATTACCTGTACTCAAGCCGTGAAACCAGTGAATTGCGAGCGGAAGAGAAACAGCGTGGGCAAGCATTGAATACTTTGTTGAAGCGCTTAGATATCGATATTTCACTGGTGGACTCTGTTGATAGTCACCCAAACCAATTGTTGGGCATGTGTATGGCGGCTCTGTATTGGGGCATTGATTTAGAAAGCCTCAAGCAAGGTTACTTATGGAGCTGGCTTGAAAATATCGTTACCGCAGGCGTGAAACTGGTGCCTTTAGGTCAAACCGACGGGCAGTTGGCATTGATTAATATCACCAACACCTTTCCTGAGGTGATCGAAAAGGCCCACGCGATAGAAGATTGGATGGTAGGCAGTTTTTCGCCATCAATGGCATTAGCAAGTTCACTGCACGAAACACAATACACACGACTATTTCGTTCGTAGCGGTCAGCGCGAACGAGGTAGCAAGAAAAGAATATAAGGAAGTAGACAATGGAAAGTTATAAGCAACCCCTTCGAATTGGTATTGGCGGCCCAGTAGGATCTGGTAAAACAGCTCTGTTAGAGGTGCTTTGTAAAGCGATTCGCGACAAGCTCAACATTGCCGTGGTAACCAACGACATCTACACGCAAGAAGATGCCAAGATACTCACGCGAGCAGAAGCGCTAGAACCGGATCGTATCATTGGTGTTGAAACGGGTGGCTGTCCGCACACGGCGATCCGTGAAGATGCGTCGATGAACTTAGCTGCGGTAGAAGAGCTTGCCAAGCTGCATAAGAACCTCGATGTGGTATTCGTCGAAAGTGGCGGTGATAACTTGAGTGCGACGTTCAGCCCTGAATTAGCCGATCTTACCATCTACGTGATTGATGTAGCTGAGGGGGAGAAGATCCCACGTAAAGGTGGTCCGGGTATTACACGATCCGATCTGTTAGTCATCAACAAGATCGATTTAGCACCGTATGTTGGCGCGTCACTTGAAGTGATGGAGCAAGACACTCAACGCATGCGACCAACTAAGCCATACGTGTTCACCAACCTCAAAGAGAGCCAAGGTTTAGATTTCATCATCAACTTTATTGTGACGGAAGGGATGCTGACCATGAAGGAGCCTTCTACGACGGAGTCGTGAGTAAGGTTTGAATCAGGTTGTTTTCTTTTACAGCCAGTAGATATACAAAAGCCCTGTCGATTATCGATAGGGCTTTCTGGTTTTAAATGATTTTCAACGCTCTAGTCGAACCTAAAGCTCACTCTTAGCGACTCTTGTTGTCACTTGCGATTCAATCACACCGTCTTCAACTTGAGTGGTGATCACTTCACCGACTTCGACATCGTTAATTGATGATACTGTCTTGCTCGATGCGGAATGAGTAATGCTGTAGCCACGCTTTAGGGTTGCCAGTGGACTAACGGTTTCTAGCTTCTCTGCAGCCATAGCGAGCTGATGGCGAGTGGTTAGCAGTGTTTTATCCATCGCATCTAATAGCTTTTGCTCTGAACGTTGCAGATGCAGTTTTTGTTCACCAAGGCGCTTCACTGGTGAGTTCAACTGAAGTTGGTGCTGTTTACGTTCAACACGCTGTGCATGTTGTTTTAGGTATTGAGTCATACCACGACGCAAACGCATGTCTAGGTCATCAAGCTGCTGACTCTGCTTTTGCAGTTGGTAGCTCGGGTGCTGTTTCTCCAAGCGGTATTTTAACGTTTGAGTGGATTGTGCTTGTTTGATTAACACATGACGAATCGCACTCACCAAGCGAGCACGTTTAGAGGCATAAGCTTGCTCTTTATGACTGTTGTCACGGCTAACCAATTCTGCAGCAGCTGACGGCGTTGGAGCACGCATATCTGCGACGAAATCGGCGATAGTGACGTCAACTTCGTGGCCAACTGCGCTGATAATCGGGATCTGGCTTGCTGCAATTGTGCGAGCAACGATCTCGTTATTGAAGCACCATAAGTCTTCCAGTGAGCCGCCACCACGGCCGACGATTAACACATCACATTCATTACGCTCATTGGCACGTCCAATCGCTTGGGCAATCTGAATTGCCGCCTCTTCGCCTTGAACCATGGTCGGGTAAACCACCACAGGTAACGAAGGATCACGACGCTTAAGTACGTCCAAGATATCGTAGAGAGCGGCGCCGGTTTTAGAGGTGACAACACCAACGCGCTTTGGATGCTCAGGAAGAGCTTGCTTACTCGATTGAGCGAACAGCCCTTCAGCGGCAAGGTTCATCTTCAGCTTTTCAAACTCTTGCTGAAGTTTACCGTCACCTTCTGGCTGCATGCTTTCGATGATAAGTTGGTAGTCACCGCGTGGTTCATAAAGAGACAGACGAGCTTTAACTAATACTTGATTGCCGTTTTGAGGTCTAAAGGTGACACGGCGGTTATTGCCACGAAACATGGCGCACTTAACTTGAGCGCGAGAGTCTTTAAGCGTGAGGTACCAGTGACCAGATACAGGTGCAGAGAAGTTTGAGATTTCACCAACGAGCCAGACTATTCCCATTTCGTTTTCTAATAGGAGACGAACCTCTGAGTTGAGGCGAGAAACAGTAAAGATGTTTGGATTAGTCATAGAAGCACTATCTTTCCTTGAAGGAAGGTCTTTCTTGGAATCTCACAGGGCGTGAGTATGGAAGATAGCGGCAATATAATACATAGCAAGGGGGTAAATGCAAATTAAAAGTACAAAAATGTGTAGCCAAGCGATTTCGCCGTGCGTATAATCCGTCTGCAATATCAAATCCAAATAACTTTATTATGCGAAACGATAAAGTTGGGTTTACTCCTTTTAACACCTTTGTTGTGAGATATTGCAAATGCTACGAATCGCAAAAGAAGCTTTAACTTTTGATGACGTTTTACTCGTCCCAGCACACTCAACCGTTCTTCCGAACACAGCTGATCTTCGCACTCAGTTAACGAAAAACATTTCTTTAAACATCCCAATGATCTCTGCATCGATGGATACTGTTACGGAAGCACGCCTAGCAATTGCCCTTGCGCAAGAAGGTGGTATTGGCTTTATTCATAAGAATATGTCAATCGAGCAGCAAGCTGAAATGGTTCGCCAGGTTAAAATTTACGAAGCTGGTGTGGTTTCTCACCCAGTAACAGTAAGCCCTGACGCGACAATCGCTGATGTTGTAGCCCTTACCCAAAAACACGGCTTTGCCGGTTTCCCTGTTGTTACTGAAACAAACGAACTTGTTGGTATTATTACTGGCCGTGACGTTCGCTTTGTTACTGACCTTTCTAAGAAAGTTGATGTAGTAATGACACCTAAAGCTCGCCTTGCTTCTGTTAAAGAAGGTGCAACTCGTGAAGAAGTTCAAGAGAAAATGCACGAAGCGCGTGTTGAAAAAGTTCTTGTTGTAAATGATGACTTCCAACTTACTGGAATGATCACTGCAAAAGATTTCCACAAAGCAGAACGTAAACCAAACGCTTGTAAAGATGAGCGCGGCAGCCTACGTGTAGGTGCAGCTGTTGGTGCTGGCGCTGGTAACGAAGAGCGCGTTGCTGCTCTAGTTGAAGCTGGCGTAGACGTTCTACTTATCGACTCTTCACACGGTCACTCTGAAGGCGTACTTAACCGTATCCGCGAAACTCGCGCTGCATACCCTGATCTACAAATCATCGGTGGTAACGTAGCAACTGGCGCTGGCGCTCGTGCTCTTATCGAAGCGGGTGTTAGTGCGGTTAAAGTAGGTATCGGCCCGGGTTCAATCTGTACGACTCGTATCGTTACTGGTGTTGGTGTTCCTCAAGTAACAGCAATCGCAGACGCAGCTGAAGTAGCTAACGAATACGGTATTCCAGTAATCGCAGATGGCGGTATCCGCTTCTCTGGCGATATCTGTAAAGCTATCGTTGCTGGCGCATCTTGTGTGATGGTTGGTTCAATGTTCGCGGGTACTGAAGAAGCACCGGGTGAAGTTATTCTTTACAACGGTCGTTCTTACAAGTCTTACCGTGGTATGGGTTCTCTTGGCGCTATGTCTCAAGGTTCTTCTGACCGTTACTTCCAATCTGACAACGCTGCAGACAAGCTTGTTCCAGAAGGTATTGAAGGTCGTATCGCATACAAAGGTCGTCTAAAAGAGATCGTTCACCAACAGATGGGCGGTCTACGCTCAAGCATGGGCCTAACGGGTTCTGCAACTGTTGAAGACATGCGTACTAAAGCTGAGTTTGTTCGTATCTCTGGTGCGGGCATGAAAGAATCTCACGTACACGATGTTCAAATCACGAAAGAAGCACCTAACTACCGTTTAGGTTAATAATACGTCCAAACGTTTGAATAATGTGCTGATTTAGTCGGCACATTAATATACCAATCGTAGTAAATAACTGGTCATCCTAGCTTGTTAAAAACCTCGATAACTTCGTTAGAATTTTTGATTGTAGAATAACTACTTATCAGAACTCTTTGTCGAATAGAGCAGCCTCGTTCTCAGGCTTTTTTCCTACGCTATTCCTGAACACTTACTTACTGTGATTGCTATTATATCTACCGCCTGTTTTGTTAAAAGTCCGATTTTCTCAAAACACGTGGTTAAAGATATCTAACGAAAACGTTTGCTTTATTTCTTGAAGAGTTAATCAGAGGTGAGTAAACTCACCTCCGTTTTATCACATAGCCAATAAGACTGCTTACAATGACTAAAAATATTCATGACCAACGTATTCTAATTCTAGACTTCGGTTCTCAATACACACAGCTAGTAGCTCGTCGTATTCGTGAGATCGGTGTTTACTGTGAACTTTGGAGCTGGGACGTAGAAGAAGCGGATATTCGTGAATTCAATCCAGACGGCATCATCCTATCTGGTGGTCCTGAAAGTGTAACGGAGGAGAACTCTCCACGTGCACCTCAGTACGTATTTGATTCAGGTGTTCCTGTATTCGGTATCTGCTACGGCATGCAAACTATGGCTGAGCAACTTGGCGGTAAAGTAGCAACGTCTACTGAGCGCGAGTTCGGCTACGCAGCGGTACAAGTGACTGGCGAATCTGCACTTTTCGCTGACCTTGAGTCTACTCAAGATGTTTGGATGAGCCACGGCGACAAAGTAGTTGAGATTCCAGCTGATTTCACAAAGATCGCTGAAACAGACACTTGCCCATACGCTGCAATGGCAAACGAAGAGAAGAAGTACTTCGGTGTTCAATTCCACCCAGAAGTAACACACACTAAAAACGGCCTGAAAATGCTTGAGAACTTCGTTCTTAACGTATGTGGTTGTGAAGGTCTGTGGACTTCAGCTTCAATCATTGAAGATGCAGTTGCACGTATTAAAGAACAAGTAGGTGACGACGAAGTTATCCTTGGTCTTTCTGGTGGTGTTGATTCATCTGTAGTTGCGATGCTTGCTCACCGCGCTATCGGCGACAAACTAACATGTGTATTTGTTGATAACGGCCTTCTTCGTCTAAACGAAGCTGAGCAAGTTATGGATATGTTTGGTGACCAGTTCGGCCTAAACATCATCAAAGTCGATGCAGAAGATCGTTTCCTTAAAGCTCTGGAAGGCGAAGCTGAACCAGAAGCTAAGCGTAAAATCATCGGTCACGTATTCGTAGATATCTTCGATGAAGAGTCTAAGAAACTATCTAATGCTAAATGGCTTGCTCAGGGTACTATCTACCCAGACGTAATCGAGTCTGCAGCATCTAAGACAGGTAAAGCACACGTAATCAAATCTCACCACAACGTTGGTGGCCTTCCTGATGATATGGAAATGGGTCTTGTTGAACCTCTACGTGAGCTGTTTAAAGATGAAGTACGTAAGATCGGCCTTGAGCTTGGTCTTCCATACAACATGCTTTACCGCCACCCATTCCCGGGTCCTGGTCTAGGTGTTCGTGTTCTTGGCGAAATCAAGAAAGAGTACTGTGATCTACTGCGTCGCGCAGATGCTATTTTCATTGAAGAGCTTCACGCTGCTGACCTTTACCACAAAGTATCTCAAGCATTCACGGTATTCCTACCAGTACGTTCAGTTGGCGTAATGGGCGATGGCCGTAAGTACGATTGGGTTGTATCTCTACGTGCCGTAGAAACTATCGACTTCATGACTGCTCACTGGGCACACCTACCATACGACTTCCTAGGTAAGGTTTCTAACCGTATTATCAACGAAGTTAACGGCATTTCACGTGTTGTTTACGATATTTCTGGTAAGCCACCAGCAACTATCGAGTGGGAATAATCTCTTAGAGATTTAACCAGCTTTGATTAAGATCTTAAGCCTCGAACTCAGTTCGGGGCTTTTTTCTTTTCGATGTCCCGTCCTGAAATGTG
>NZ_JBFRPJ010000007.1:58562-79548 GCF_041471945.1 Vibrio sp. 10N.261.51.A4 | reverse complement strand
AAAGTATGCTCCCGCCCTGACTGCGGGTAACACATGTGATGGTCAATGGAGTGAGGGCATTCGTTAGATTCCTTCACTACCCCTACAAAATCTAATGTGTATTACTATCGACTAGTACAATAACTCTAGCAAGCTTTTGTCCCAATTCTTGGCTCTGTAAACGATTTTGAGGAAAACCTTGTTACGAACCCGTGGTAAACCCAAACTACACGCTCTTTGTTGACCAAAGCGAAATTAAACCGATGGGAATATTACACCTCGTATAACTCTGGTACCGCTGATGGTTATGCTAACGCTTTAGATGCAGACAAATGTAGGAAGAGTAAAAATCAGTGGAGTTAAACGAACCTTCATGAGAAAGTGCCGACCCTTTTTAATGATGGTGTAAAGGTGTTCGATGTTTAAGCAAGGCGATGTTGTGATTCATAAGTCCCGACCAGATTTGGGTAACGGGCTTGTCATAGAGTGCAATGCCTCAACCGTATCAGTAAAATTTGTGACAGCCGATTTTACTGGCATACCTACAAGCTCTATAGCGCTGGCAAGAAACGTAAACGGTCGTGCACCTAAAGTTGAATTACCAGTAAAAACTGTTCAGAAAGCGAACCCTAGATCGCCAACTATCAAATCCACAGCTCAACCAAACCCTAGGCTCACTGCCCCCTCAAGCGGTTTATTCAATGGATGCTTCGCTCCCATCCTCTTTTTTGGGGTACTCATATTTTTTGGTAGTTGCGTCAGCTCAATAACAGCACCGACCAAAGATAGCAATGGCTATTACAAAAACGAGGCCGAGGCTTGGAAGGCATGCAATGCGAAATATAACAACAAATGTAGGTATTTAGGTCCCTCATTTAAACATCATTGATAATTTTCATCGATTTGGCTTAGGTGCGGGTATCTATCGATGACCCCCCATTCTTTTGACAACAAACTCTGAGTCGCTTTTGTCCCAATGCGATTACCCAACTGGACTTTAGTTGACCCATAAGTAAAAACTGTCAAGCTTTATAACAACTAGACTAGAGTAGAGTATTGAAAATATTTATTCATTTACCCTCCCGAGACCCAACGAATTATCCACTTACTTTAGCCACAGCAAACAAAGGATGACACAGCAAGCACTTATTATGTAAGTAAATAGTACAACGTCATTACTTCGGTTATAGTGTTTTACAGTGAAATATTCGGATTAAGGACAATCCAAAATGCTAGAACGCTTTTGCTTTGGGATCGCACTTGGTGTGGTCCTTTGGTGTTTTTTACGAGAAGAAAAAATAGAATTTAATCAAGCTAACCACCCTATCCTAGTGGGTACCTTGGCTATATCAGCGATCGCGTTCATCATCTCATCTGCCGCTTTCGGACTTATCTTTGCAGGTGCTGCGGTCATTGAAATGACGATTGGGTTTGCTCTTGCGAATAAGCTTTTTGGCAGACCAAGCGACATGAGTCTTGAGCAGTACAAGGAAGTCCTTGAGCAACAAAGATTAGAGAAACAACGTAAGGCCGAACTCAAAGCCATTAGAAAAGCAAAAAGGATTGAAGCTAGTAAACGCCGAGTAAAGTGGTATTTCATCATTCTTTGTGCCGTGATTGTTGGCTACCAAGCGACCTTGATATCCGACTATTACGCTAAACAACCACAAACCCAGACAACAACAAAATCTAAGATCGAAACCACCAAAATCACTAGCATCACTCCTAATCGCACCACAACATACAAAACTAGCAGCACCTCTGAAAACAGGGGCAAACTCGTTGTTTCAGCTTGGGAGCACAAAGCTTGGCGCGTAGCTTCAGTTAACGACTACGTAATGATGAACGCCACAAACTCAGTGAACGGCAGCTTCCTTGGCGTACTAAGGCGACTAAATAATTGTGACAGTCGAACCCTCTCGCTAACTCTTAAAGCTAATCTTGCCGACCATGTAGATATTTACGGGAAAAATTTCCCTCTTCGCTTTTCTACCGATAAAGGTTTAATAGCCGTAGTTTCTGCGAAAGTTGTTCTCATTAAAACTACATTTCAAGGGCGCTACAACCAAGAAATTGAGTATTCTATCTCGCCAATTCCCAGCAACTTAATCACAGCATTCAAGCGTCGCGATAACGTGCGTGTTGATGTCGATGGAAACGCAAACTACACCGATGGTATAAGTCTCTACGGCGCGACGTTTGACCTCGCTGGATTCACCGCCACTTACCTCAAAGCCGATGAGGCGTGCCTAGTTCAAATCTAAAGCACAAAGTAGAGGGGATAGTGGCTGAGCAAATGTAGGGCGCTTCTGTCCCAAAGCGGCAACGCACATACTTTGGGGATGTGTCCAATACGCCTCTCTGGGTAAGATGAGCTTAGGCAGTGCAAAGTAAACATTGAGCGTTGGTGCACTACAGCAATGTCTTGGATTGATAATAACTTTGATGCTAATAATTAATAGTGTTGGACTAGAACTGTATATCATCTGCTTCTGAAGAGGAGCAGCTAAGTGATAATAAGTGATGAGGGTATTTTGTTAGGATTGCGAAATAAACTTCCATCTTTGTCAGGCTTTTTTTCCTTTTTTCTTCGAGATCATATCCCCCGTGTCCTGCTGCACCTGAATCAACAAGGCACATTGAGTATGAGCCATCTCTTTTGTAGTAAATTTTCACTGAAAAATTAGGAGTATAAAGGAACTTTATTTTCCTTCCATTTTTAGTAGACTGCCTAAAAGTCGATAGTTTCTCACGCTCTATGTAATGACATAATTTTTCTGCTAACTCTGGCGTTATTATCATTGAGTAGACTTTGAAATTGCTTGTCTCAACTTGCTCAGAGGTAAGGTTATCTTTTATTTCATTCCAAACACTAGGTTTAAAATATTCTTCTTTCATGGCAGCAAAACTACATAAGGAGTGTTGCATATAATCTAAGGAAAAATGCTATCTCTTTCAATTATCCAATTGGTGTACTTTTAACTTTACAGTAAATACTTGCAAGCTAAGAAGTAGTAGATACGAATTGTAAACCGGGGCGTGTCACAAACTTTCTATACGTTTGTTCTGAGTCACTTTTGTCCCCTCAGAAAATTCTCAGCCACACTCACATAAAAAGCTTGGGTGTATACAGGTTGGCTTTTTGATAGTGTAACATAATGAGGCAAAGCACATTTACAATAGGAAACGTAATGAATTTTTGGCTAATCGTTGCTCTGATAGCTGCTATCCCTACATATGGTACTTCTATAGCTTTATATTTCATCCTATCGTGGGCTAAAAGTGCTAGTCACGTAAAAAGAATTCCCGATATTATCGCTGCCCTTGCCGAACGCGATAAGGCAATTTGTTTAAAGGAAATCAAGTTTCCTGTCGTACTTGCGTTTGCAAGAGAGTCGTACTCTGTAAAACAGTTGAACAGCGACTATTTTGAGTTCACTTGCAAGCTAAGCAACGGTTATGAGTGTGAAGTCTCGGTGAACAGAGAGCGTGGTTCAAATGCTGCTATCATTGACGCTCAAGCATATAAGTTTATAAGAGTGGATGTATACACGTCTTCAAAAGTTCCAATGAACCTCTATAAATATTGGTCTAACTCTGGAATTGATGATTTTAATATTTGCGAAATGTACATAAGAAATATGGTTGATGACTTAAACCAAGCGGCTGAACTGTTGAACTTGGGTATGACGTGGGAAGAAATTTGCGAAATACCAATAGAAGAATCTTCCAAGTTATCGAACGTTGCTCTTGTTAGTAAGTATTCAAAGAGTCAATAACAAACCTTTTCAGATTGTACGGAACTTACGTAACTCTATTATTTATTGACCACGATATTTCCGTTCGAAACCTGCTACATCAAAACTTCAGAATGATTTTTTAAGTCGCTTTTGTCCAAGAATGAGTTACGATTTCAACAAGTCGGCTTGTACGATCTAGTCGTGACTAACAAGCCGATGTGTAAGATCTAATATGAGTTACTACAGTTTAAGTGAACGCTGCAATAACCCTCTGCTTAAATTGACCTAATCTCAGCTCATCCAAAGCTAAAGTGAGTCCTACATTATTTGAGTTGATAACATCTGAAGCTTCTCCCCAATTAAGTAGGCTTGGGTGAGGTCGATCAGATTGAACGCTTCCCGACACGGTACTCGGTGTCAGGTGCTTTTCATCAGTAGCGCTCGGCACATTATTCTCTTGTTTAATGTACAAGCAGCTATCAGGAATATCCTGCTCAATTCTTTCAGCAAACCCAATCAAATTTTCTTCAGCGAAGGTATACAACCATGCTTCTTGGTTGGGTGAATCATTAACTCTCAATATCCTTCCAAGCACTTGCCTGAAGTACAGTTCCGTTTTTACCGAGCTCATATGACAACAAACCTGAAGCCGAGGGATATCCGTTCCTTCACTTATCATCCCAACACTCACTATCCACTGAACCGTTGAGTGACGAAAGGACTCAATTTCATGTAACGGATTATCATGATGATAAGTCACTATGCATGCTGATTGATTAAAGTGCTCAACAAGTCGCTTTTGAATGTCTTTAGCGTGCTTAATAGAAGAGGCGACCACCAAGCCTCCAGCACTTGGGGACTCTTCCCTTATCTGCTCTAACTTTTGGCAGCCGCTATTTAGTATGTAATTCATAGCATCTTCGTTGTGGATGACGCTTTGATAAGAGACATCGGATTGTTTAAGGCAATCAAGAATAGAGGCGAAGTGTTGATTGTCACTGCTAGCCTTAACGCTCAGGTGTTCATTATCGATTAAAACGATTTTAGGGCGGCGGCATACCTTATCTTCAACTGCCTGTTGCAAGCCGTATTGATAATCGCAAACAACCTTGCCTTCAGGATCAGAATACTCAGCCATGACAATAGGTAACCGATCAGAACGCCAAGGAGTGCCCGACAGCGCCAGAGTATAACGAGCAAAGCTTTGGATCTTCGAGACGATTTCTAGCCCCCATGAATTTGACCGTCCCTCATCATCAAACGAGCAATGATGGATCTCATCAAATACCACTAGTACTCGATACTTACTGACGGTGTTCCAGAAGTTTTCATCTAAAAAACGGATGGATTGATAGGTATAAGAGCCCCCAAGAGAACCCAAGCCTCCATTAAAAGAACATTCCAGTTTCCATGAAAAGGTCTTTTGCATCCCTTCTGCAACAGTCAGTGAAGGAGAGAAACACAGCACTAAGTCAATCATGCCTTGTTCAAATAACCGTCTCGCAACCTCGGCGGCCATAACGGTTTTACCCGCTCCAGGAGTCGCTTGGCAGAAGAAGTGTGAATACTTGTTTGAAGTGAATTTCTCGATAGCTTGAGCTGCACACTCGGCTTGCCATGCTCTTAACATTGAGGAGCCTTACTTTGCGCGACTTGCATCCAGTTGGTTAGTGCATTAATTCTGCCTAATAGCTTGGCTGAGCGTTCTCTTGCCGCATTAAATAGCGGCTGCATATCTTGCTTATTGTTTGGGAAACGCATTAACAACGATTGGTATTCCTCAATCTCGCCTAGAGTAATTGCCAACTCGCCTTCATACTGTTTCTTCTCTTGCTCTAATGCATGTATAGAGTACTCCGAAGTTTGAACAGCCATTGAATCGACTTTAGCTTGCCTATTTCGACCCGATCTAGGCTCAACTGTGAGCGCTTTGAATTCGTTAGTTTGATGGTAACGTTTGTCTCTACGAGTCCCAATAACAGAAAGCCAACCTTTCTCCTCAAGTGATAGAAGTTGTTTATAAACATACTTTCGCGCGTCGACCTTGCTCGGGAAGGCTGAAGTACCGTTTAACAAAGCATCCCTAGCTTCTGTGACGGAGAAATTGTCCATCCCTTTTTCAATCAATAGGTTAAACATGTGAGGGTTAATTCTGGTTACTTTCTTCATGTGACTCTTACAGGCAATAAAAACTTAGGATTGCTAAGTATACAAAAATCAGTAAAACTTAGACAATCTAAGTTATCTAAAGGTTGAAAAGAAATGTGTAAGTGCAAAAATACAACCCAATCCCAGCGAGGCTCAAAGCTGCGCGTAAAAAAGCCAAGATCACCCAAAAAGATTTAGGGGTGAAAATTGGTATGGAGCAGAGTTCTGCTAGCGGTCGTATGAATCATTACGAAAAAGGCAGACATGTACCCGATATTGGTACGCTTGAACGTATGGCTGAAGAGTTAGATGTGCCGCTAAACTACTTTTTCTGTAGGAGCGAATTGAGCGCTGAGTTAGCATGTGCCATTGATAAGATGAGTGATGAAGAGAAGGCGGTGTTACTGGAGAGCCTAAAGAGCGAGAAGTAATACTTAAGCTTTAAGTCCATTTTTGCTCAATAACATACTCAATGGAATTGCATCCGTAAATCGCGGAGCAAGTATCTTATCTTCTACGGCAATGGCATTCAGATTGTAAGACGATCCAGAGTCAATTTGATGAAGACGAAGCTCCTCGATAGAACAATTAAAAGGGTTGTCCAAGTAGGGGAACTTAAATGAAAAAGTACGTGACAATATCGCTTTATCTATCGTATCAACGTTCTCACTGAAACTCATAAGTAGTGCGTCTTTCAAGAAGTGCTTTAACGCTCGGCACTCCCCTCTACACATAATAAACAAAGGATATAACACTTCATTTTTTGTAAGCACCGGCGGTTCTTCACAGCCCATTCTCGCACTCAAACCAGCGACAAATTTAGCAAAGTGCTTTTTTTGCTCCAAGTCAAAACTATAAGATGCCGTTCCACTCGAATGGCTGTTAGCTTTCAACAGCTTGAAATAGTTAATCTTTCGTCTCCAACTTAATCGTGAGTTCCATTGTGGCTCTGTCGCTATTACATCAGCATATGGCATACCAACCAGCACAAACGAGACTTTTGCTTCTTCACTTATATATTTGAACGTATTAGCAATAGCTTGCCTTTCTTCTGCTGTAGAAAACTCCACAAGCTCTTGAATTTCATTGACGATAATCAGCTCAACAGATTTACGTTTAAGTTGCTTTACAACTGCCTCACCAAGAGCAATTTCATTACGTCGTCGGGTACCTCTTCCGCCTGACTTTCCATCTAAATCGACTAGAAACTGCGTAAGCGTGTTCTGTTCATTTATGCGGCTTGGCACTCTGGTGCTAAGAACCGGTTGTTTGCTCCAAGTTGAACTCGGCAGAAAGCGTGATAGATAATTGTTAATCAAAGCCGTCTTTCCACTTCCGGCCTCACCAGTTAACAAGAAAGACTCCGGTTCACCGCCAAGGGAGTGATTAAAACGAAGTTGATCGAAAATGGAGTAGATTTCAGTTATTGCAGGGTACTCGATAAAGCTGGTTTCAAAGGACTTTAGCTGCTCAAACTGACTAGACGTTAAGTTCAAAT
This sequence comes from Vibrio sp. 10N.261.51.A4, assembly GCF_041471945.1. Taxonomy (NCBI): domain Bacteria; kingdom Pseudomonadati; phylum Pseudomonadota; class Gammaproteobacteria; order Vibrionales; family Vibrionaceae; genus Vibrio; species Vibrio sp. 10N.261.51.A4. Next base: position 72,183 of record NZ_JBFRPJ010000007.1, on the reverse strand, counting down.
TAATACCCCTCAATATCTTCAAAATCATCATCAGATAATTGCTCTGAGACATCGAACACTACCGTGGTTTCTTGTTTTACTGGAGTCGCATTGATTGAGCTTGGCCCTTCTGAGCCCACATCATTAAACTTTGCTAATTTCGAAGTATTGCCCGTTTTAGGCAAGCTAGCCTTATTGCTTTTTGCACCGCGGAATCTATCGGTTTCTTCCTGAATACGTTTCTTCATATACAGAAATGTATCCGCAAGCGCCTCATCATCAGCAAGCTGCTTAGTGTTAAGCCTGCGTACTTTATGTATGCGCTCATGTTCAAAAAGGGACAGTCCTTTTGTATATCCGTTGTTGTCTACCGCTGGAACTTTTATGTACCTCTTTTCCGATTCTAGGTAAACATGGATGTAGCTGATATCTGAAGGGTCTGTTTTGGTCTTAACAAACAGCTTTTTGCCATTATTGGACGCCCAGTATTTACGGTATTCAATAAGTTCTGAGGACTGATAGCGTAGGTTATGAAGCCTGATCCCTGCCACTCCAATAGTTCTGTGTCTAAGCAAACCTAGCTCAACTCTCAACTGCTCCTTCTCAGCACCAACGTAGTAGGAGGGAGTCCATTCCGATTGGTTCCACTTGTGGTATGGAATATCACGTTCTCTTGAATCTGGTGCCATGTGGTAATAATCGACAATCCATTTATGAAGTAATTCAAGAAATACAGAAACTCTAACCACCGCATCCTTCTTTGGGTTGTAATCTTGTAGTTGAGTAGGGTTGGTGAATGTTTTTCCAGGTAGTGAATTAACTAACCCTTTATTCATCTGATCAAACAGCTTTTCGATCCCTGACTTTCGCCAAGGTTTAGCTGCTTGACTGTATTGGATGTCAGACACTAGAGGCCGTAACGAATCTTCCAAGCTTTGACTCCAAAATTCAGCACCATTATCGACAACTAAACAGTCAATTTTGCCGTGACAAGGCCATTCATTATCAATGGATGGATACCTTTGCTTTACCCAACTCTTATCTAGTAGCGAGTTCAATAGCGCCTTTCTGACAGAGTCAAAACTAGGCTCTCTAAAGTTGATACTGCACCCAACGATACATTTACTGAAGCGGTCATATAGCATCGTCAGGTAGGGTCGACCCAAAGGAATATCTAGCTCGTCATCAATCAAAATTACTGGGACTGGTGTATGGTCAATTTCGACATACTCCATTGGTTTGGTCGAAACTACTTGCTGACCAACCGAGCGAAATTCTCGGTCTGCGTATCGTTTACCAAACCTTGCAATCGCTACCTCATAAGGAGGTAAGTCGTGTATTCGATTGTAAAAAGAACGTTCGGAAATTGGTTTTATTTTCCCCTCGACAATCCCACGATTTATTTGAATCACTCGACTCTTATAGTATCGATATGCTTCAGCAGCACTTAAGCGTTCACGAGTCAGGTATACGCTGTTAATTGCTTCATCAACTAAAGATTGAGAATCGAACTCTTTTTGTCGATTGCCTTTAAACGTATGCTTAGGAATAAGCGCACATGGGTCTTTACCCGCTTCAAAGTAAGATTTTTTCCAAGTTGCTAAAGTTCGCCAACTCGGGGGAATGAGTTGTAATTCCGATTCCACAAGAGTTAAGAGAGGGTTCAAGTTTTTCTCGGTCCATCCGCCTTTTAAACGCTTCTCTACGAACGCGATGATTTTGATACGACGGATAACTTCTTGCTGTACCTTCGGTGATTGAGAATCAATAGTTGAGGATATTTCAATAGGTTCATGAATTAGCTCTATTGGAAGCTGCTGAGACTCTCCCTCTGAAGCTTCAAATTCATCAAAGAACCCAAATATGTTGTTAGAGTCCGATGGCATAGTTAACACCAAACGTAGGTTTCGAGGCCAAAGCCAATATTGTTGAGGTCTGTTTTGATTTGCCCCGAAGAGATCCAAGGAAGAGTAGAGATAAGTGTGTCTTGCTCCGATAAACCGAAATACAAAGACACCTCTTGTAGCTGCACCATTTGTTTTCGTTGAATAAACGCCAATACTAGCTTTTGAAACTCAGTCACGGTTCGCAATCCGGAATAACGGTGTAGTAACTTAAAGTTATCTAACGTCGGTCCCATTCTAATTTGTTTCTCAGTAACCAAAACTAAGCGTCTGTTGAACTCATTCAACGCAACCCTTTGTTTCTCTTCAAATCTATTCCTGAAATCAGGTTTGAGAATCTGACTAGAGTGTTTTACTTCGAAGAGGGTTGACTGCTCGTTGTGATCTGTTACTAAAAAATCTGGGGTATATCGGCACTTACGATTATTGAATTGATAGTGGAAGCCAAAAGGTTGAGAGGTAAAACTTTTAATGTTTGCGTTATATTCGAGGTGAAAGCAGAAATCGAACTCCAAAATGGAGAGAGTGCGAACAACCGCATCATTCTTCAAGCTCATGAACTTACAGATGTTGTGTACGTGAGATGATTTCTTGGTTTGGTCGAACATAGCAAATCACTTTTGTTGTAAACCTACAACAAAAAATAGACTATGAAGACTTATGGTGCAAATATGAAGACTTATGATGCAGAAATGAAGAAAGCCTGCAATTTATGCGAACATATATTGCAGGCTTCATAAGGGGTGGGAACCCAGCCACATCCCGGCACACAAGTCACTCGCTGCGGCTGCTCCCTTCCAGGCCTGACCGAGTTCACGAGCTATTGTTGCGGGAGGACCAGGCCCCCATAGATTCGTTTTCTAAGAGGCTTGCCTCAAAGAGTGATTGGATTATTAAGCATCACAGCAACCATTGCAAGCCCTTCCACCCTATTTTTGAACAATTGCTGTCTAAGTGCTTATCCTTTATTCAAACCACTAGAAAATCGCAGGTAAATTCACCATTTACCTGCATTTGTAAGGTTCGGGTTATCTACGTACTAGATATCGATGTCTTCGTTATCTTCTGTACGAATGATGTAGTCTGTCATCCACGCGGTGCCTAATAGACATAACCACACCACAAAGACTGGACTAGGCACTTCGATGCTTGGGGTAATCACCAGTGCCGCAAAACCAACCGTCGGCAATGTCCAACACAATAGTTTATTCCAGCGGAAGGTTTTCAAGCGAGTCAGTGTTTCCATCGATGCCATGATGCCCGTTACACACAAGGCAACCAAAGCGGCATAAGGTAAATCGGCTATCCATAATGGAAGTATTAAGCCTAATGACCACCAGCTGTGTCGGCTAGCAGGCTTAAGATGATTTGCCGCCCACCAAATCACGATGATTGATAAGGTTTGAAGTGTGGTAACCCACGGGACGCCTTCAAGCTTGCCTGCTGATTGTGTCACCATGATCCCGACCTGCAAAGTAGTCACAATCAAGCCGGAAATAATCACGACCGACAAACTACTGCGTCTTGAAAAGACCACCATCAATAGCGGGAACAGTACCCACGCACTGACAGACAGCGTGATAGGCTGCAAAGGAAGGGTTAGACCATAAGTGGTCATGGCAGCAAGCAAAGCTAATCCTGCTATGCCCCCCTGCGGTAAAATCCATAAGGCAGGAATGACCATTGCAAGCACCGGGATATCTCCCTCACTTAAACTGATTGCTCTCGCGCAAACAACCGCTAATAATGTGGTGATCAAGAACTGAAACGTTGTAAATACCATAGCCCTCTCCTTCTACCGATCCGTGGTACCATACCAATCGTAGTAATTAACTGGTCACCCTAGCTTGTTAAAAAACTCGATAACCTCGTTAGATTTTTTGATTGGAGAATGACTACTTATCAAAACTTCTTATCAAAAAGAGCGGCCTTGCTCTCAAGCTTTTTCCCTGCGCTATTTTTGAACACTTACTTACTGTGATTGGTATTTATGAACTAGGAACATTTAGTATGGACCAATTTTTGAGCCAAATCTTTGCTGTGATTCACCAAATTCCATATGGGAAAGTAACAACTTATGGAGACATAGCACGTTTTTCAGGATTTCCGGGCTATGCGCGCCATGTTGGTAAAGCGCTGGGTAACCTGCCAGAAGGTAGCAAACTGCCTTGGTATCGAGTGATAAACAGCAAGGGTGAAATATCTTTAAAGGCTGATTCGTTCGACAGACAAAAGCAGCATTTGGTTAAAGAAGGGATTGAGGTGAGTGATGCAGGAAAGATCAAACTCAGAATATACAAATGGCAGCCCTAGAGCTGCCACTAATCGCTGATTCAACTGGCTAAGTTAAGCCAATCAAGATGCCTTAACAGTGGCATCGACTTCTGATTAACGAACACCAACCAAACGTAGGTCTGCTTGCTGTGTATTTTCTACATCAGTAATTACTGACTTAATCGTGTCAGTAGTGAAACGCAGTTTGCCGTCAACATGAATCGATGCGCGCATGTTGTAACGGTGGTTAGCTTTAATTTTGTCGTTGTCGTAGCTCAGCTCGAATGCGAACGGTACTTGCTTACCGTCTGTGGTGAACTCTTGAGTTGCGATAACCGTCGATGGTGCATCAGCCAGTGAGATATCTTCTAGCGTAACGGTAACCACTGCATTCTCTGGCAATGCAATTCTTTCACGGTAGCTTACTGTTCCTGAAATCACTTGAGTGTTCTCTGCAACCACTTCTTGAGAAGCGCTCGTTTCTGATGTTGCTTGGCAACCAACAAGTAGGCCAAACGATACTAAAGACGTAATAAGAATTAGAGCCTTTTTCATATTCAATTTCTCTCAACATGTTTGCCGGACTCGGCAAATCTACTCACCAATTATAAGAGAGCTTTCATATTCTGTCTTGAAACCCTATGATTTATTGACAGATATCTGACTAAGCTAAATGATTAACACCATAATCTGACACCCATTTTACGAAGAGGAATGCTGGCGATGAGTCAACCTTTACAAGAATTACTAAGTTTACTTCAGCTAGAAAAACTGGAAGAAGGTTTATTCCGTGGGCAAAGTGAGAACCTAGGCCTACCACAGGTATACGGCGGTCAGGTATTGGGACAAGCGCTTTCTGCTGCTCGTTATACCGTTCAAGACGACCGTAGTGTTCACTCGTTCCACAGTTATTTTCTGTTTCCCGGCGATCCTGAAAAGCCAATCATTTACGATGTTGAGAACCTACGAGATGGACGCAGCTTTAGCACACGCCGTGTAAAAGCGATTCAAAATGGCCGCCCTATTTTCTATCTCACTGCTTCTTATCATGGCGATGCGCCAGGGTTTGAGCACCAGATTTCAATGCCTGATATTCCGGGACCAGAGAACTTTGCCTCAGAAACTGAATTAGCGAGCCACATTGCGGAATTCTTACCAGAGAAACTGCGCAAAACCTTCTGTGGCGAAAAGCCGATTGAGATGCGTCCGGTGACGGTGGTAAACCCACTGAAACCTAAGAAGACGGAAGCGAAACAATACCTTTGGGTAAGAGCGAATGGCGCGATGCCAGACAACCACTTGATCCACCAATACCTGCTTGCCTACGCATCGGATTGGGGATTCTTAGTGACGGCGCTTCACCCACATGAAGTCTCTATCATGACGCCAAATTTTCAAGTGGCGACGATTGACCACTCAATCTGGTTCCACCGCCCATTCAAAATGGACGAATGGCTGCTTTATGCGATTGAAAGCCCAACGGCAGCGAACACTCGCGGCCTAGTGCGCGGCGAGATCTTCAACCAGAAAGGTGAGCTGGTAGCGACAGCAGTACAAGAAGGTGTGATGCGTTTTACTAAATAGCACTCAAATAAATAGCGGATAAACGCTTCTTACAAGCCCCAAATACGCACAAACAAAAAGAGGCTAGGTTTAATACCTAGCCTCTTTCTTTAATGACGCTTAAGAAAACTCGTCACGCAAAAATCAATAAAACCTACTCAACTTCTAACGTTGGCTCAAACTCGCCTTGAACTCGCGTTTTAATGCCATCACCTGCGTCTCGTAGAAGGTTAAATGGCGATAACACTACGCCTTTCACCGCGCCCTCAGCGGCTCCCTGAGCGAGTTCCTTACTCTTATCAGCTAACAAATTAGCTTGTGCCAAAATACCTGGGACTTCCGCTCGTAGCATTTCAGATTCCGTGACGATGACAGGAATAGTCTGTTCGCGGTAAGACTTACTTTCAGCGAGCATTGGTGGCATTACGTCTACGCGGTATCTCTTTAATTCAGTTAATGTTGGTGGAATAACATCGGTTCTTACCTGCTCGACTTCCGTTCGAACATTTTTCACTTCATCTAATATCGCAGGGATTTTGTTGTCGACCGAGGCTACGGTTTGATTCACATCATCGATCGTCTTTCTAACTTCTTCGACAGTGTTTAACACCTGAGGAGCAAGATCGCTGACATGTTCTGCAAGCGCTAATAGCTCTTCTACTTTGAGCCCTTTGGTGAGGCCCGATATGTCTTCGATAACTTGCGGGTAAGTATCAACGATTTCACCGACTTTATTAGTCAATGAGTAGATGGTGTAACCCAAGTAAAAAATGGCGACCGCCAGTACCAGCTGGATAGCGGTAGATACTTTTGCAAACATGAATAATCCTTTTCTTTATCGCAGAGACGAGATCTAAACTGAGAAGATAGTTAAACTAAAGCGATAGTTAATCTATTACTAGGCGCAGCTTAAAGCGGCAATGCTGTCGTGTACTTCAATGGTTCCATCGCAAACGTCGAGGTCACATTAGAGATACCATCAATGCTATTCACCAAGCGCTTATAGAAATCATCAAAGCACTTCATGTCTTTAACCTGAACCTTCATCATATAATCATATTCGCCAGCCATGCGATAGAACTCCATCACTTCTGGAAATTCCGACACAGTATTCACAAAACGACCATACCACTCATGAGAATGATCACTGGTTTTCACCAATACGAACGCAGTAAAGGAAAGATCCAGTTTTTCCGGGTTCAGCAGTGCAACTCTTTTCTCAATAATGCCGTTCTCTTCGAGGCGCTTAAGCCTTTTCCAACAAGGCGTTGTAGTGAGATTGACCGCTTCAGAAATATCGTTCAATGACAGGGTGCTGTCTTCTTGCAGTAACCCTAATATTTTTTTATCTACGGCATCTATCACACTTTCACCAAATCGCATTTAAAGAGAATAATTTTCTACAATTTAAGCAAAACAAAGCAAGTATGGCAAAGTTTTTCTCTCCGATTATAGATAAATTAGAACCATACCAATTACAAAGAATTCCTACACTCGATCAGGAGAACGTTTATGTGCACTGACCATCAATGGATTAACAACGCGATTCGTAAAATTGAAGCGGACTACCAACGCTCAGCGGATACGCACCTTATCAAGCTCGATCTACCAAGTATCGAAGGCATTGATGTTTACCTTAAAGATGAAAGCACACACCCTACAGGCTCTTTAAAGCACCGTTTAGCGCGTTCTCTCTTCTTATACGCTATCTGTAACGGTTGGGTTGGCCCAGAAACCACGATCATTGAATCTTCATCGGGCAGTACTGCGGTGTCTGAAGCTTACTTCGCTCGCCTACTTGGCCTTCCATTTATCGCGGTAATGCCAAAATGCACAGCGAAGAAAAAGATCGAGCAAATTGAATTCTACGGCGGCCAAGCGCATCTTGTGGACCGCTCAGATGAAATTTACGATGAGTCTCGCCGTTTAGCAGAAGAATTGAATGGTCACTACATGGATCAATTTACTTACGCTGAGCGCGCAACCGACTGGCGTGGTAACAACAACATCGCGAACTCGATTTTCAATCAAATGCAGATGGAAGATCACCCAGTTCCGGCTTGGGTAGTAATGAGCCCAGGTACTGGCGGTACTTCAGCGACGATTGGCCGTTTCATTCGCTACCAACAACATGAAACTAAGCTTTGTGTTGTGGACCCTGAGAACTCTGTATTCCACGAATACTTCCAAACAGGCAATGCGAACGTGAAATGTAGTACATTCAGCAAGATTGAAGGCATTGGTCGCCCACGAGCAGAACCAAGCTTCATTCCTGGTGTGGTTGACGAAATGCGTAAAATCCCAGACGCAGCAAGTATCGCAACGACACATTGGTTATCTGACATTCTTGGTCGCAAGGTTGGCGCATCAACCGGTACTAACATGTACGGTGTGCTTCAGCTAGCCAGTGAAATGAAAGCTCGTGGAGAAAAAGGTTCTATCGTGACTTTGCTATGTGATAGCGGTGAACGTTACCTAGACACTTACTTCAATGACGAGTGGGTAAATCTGAATATCGGTGACCTACAGCCGTACGCGGCGAAGTTAGAAGCTTTCTCGCAAACGGGTGAGTTGGCTTAAATACAGAGCAAGCACCGACTCCAAACTAAAAAGAGCCTTGATGGGCTCTTTTTGTTTATTCATTCTATTAATCAACCACCAACGAGAACAAATTACTCTGGCTTCTGCTTCGCTTCAAATGCCGCTAGTTGTTCAGGCGTCGCTTTTGGCTGATGGTTTTGTTTCCACTCATCGTAAGTCATGCCATATACGCGCTCACGAGCGTCATCGATATCCAAGTCTAAGCCTTGTTGCTCTGCTTCCGCTTTGTACCATTTACTGAAACAGTTTCGGCAGAAGCCAGCCAAGATCATCAGATCGATGTTCTGCACATCTTTATTGTTATCTAGGTGTGCTAGCAGGCGACGAAAGGTTGCTGCATCCAGCTTATCTTGTTCTTCTTGAGAAAGATCTTTGTATTTAAATTCAGCCACTTTACTTTCCTTTATTCGATTTATTGTATTAATTCGTTGAGCTCTGTTTGTTATACAAAAAAAGCCTGCAATTCGCTAGGAGCAAACGCAGGCTTTTCAATATTGTTACACTATTCCGTGTTCATTAATCGTGCGTGTTCATTAACCGTGAGAGGTTCTTCCCACGTTGTCATGGCTAAGCTCTTTATTAAGTTCCGCTTCCACGTGACCCGGAGAGCGTGTTGATCCTGAAATCAGTCGGTACATCGCAGGGATAACGAACAGAGTTACCAATGTCGCGAAGCCCATACCGAAGAAGATAACCGTACCCACAGCCACTCGGCTTTCATAGCCTGCGCCCGTTGAAGTAATCAATGGAATTGCACCAGCCAGCGTCGTGAATGCCGTCATCATGATTGGACGTAAGCGTCGAGCAGAAGCATCAATGATCGCCTTTTCAAACTCAATACCACGGTCACGAAGTTGGTTGGCAAACTCCACGATCAAGATACCGTTTTTGGTTACCATGCCGATCAACATGATCATACCAATTTGACTGTAGACGTTGAGCCCTTGACTCATCAACACCAAACCTAAGAAGCCACCGAAGATACCCATAGGTACGGTGAACATTACCACCAGTGGGTTAATGAAGCTTTCAAACTGTGCGGCCAGTACCAAGTACGCGACCAACATCGCTAGCGCAAACACCACTAAGATACTCGATTGGTTCTCTTTGAAGTCTTTTGACTCGCCTGAGTAGCTCACTGAAATATCACCCGGTAGCTGCTCAATCGCTTGTTCATCAAGGAAGTCGAGTGCATCACCCAGCGTGTAACCTTCCATTAGGTTCGCTTTAATGGTCACCGATTTCTGCTTGTTGTAGTGCGACAAACGAATCGATGAAGCCACTTCTTCAATGTGCGTCAGCGTATCAAGTGTAACCAGCTCACCAGACTGAGTTCGCATGTAGATTTGGCTTAGATCGTTCGCGTTGTTGAAGCTGTTTTCATCACCACGCAGATACACGTCGTACTCTTCACCACGGTCAACGAAGGTCGTTTCACTGCGGCCGCCAAGCATGATTTCTAACGTATCTGAAATGTCTGAAACGCTAACACCTAGCTCTGCTGCACGCTGCTTATCTACGGTTACCAATAGCTCTGGTGTTTTCTCAGAGTAATCGATGTCCGCGCCTTCCATCATTGGAGAATCTTCAGCCGCTTGCTTTAAGAGCTCTGCCCACTTCTGAAGTTCAGAGTAATCAGAACCGCCAAGTACGAATTGAACAGGCTCACTTGAACCACCTTTGAAGCCCGGCATGAACGGGAATACACGCACATCTGGAATGCCGTTCAACGATTTACGAACTTCGTTCAACGCTTCTTGTGCGGTAACGTCACGCTCATCCCAGTCTTCTAGGATCATGATTACGAAGCCCGTTTGGTCACCCGCATTACCACCAAACGCTGGTGATTGAATACTGAATGACTTCAAGAAGCCCTGACCAAGCAATGGCATTAAGCGTTCTTCAACGATGTCCATGTTGGCAGACATACGGTTGTAACTGGTTGCATCGGCACCACGAACAAACGCAAATATAACACCACGGTCTTCTTGTGGCGTCAGTTGCGACGGCACTTGTTGCATCAAGCCATAACTACCGCCCATACACGCGATAATGATGATTGGAGCGGCCCAACGCCAGTTAAGAGCACGGCGCAATACCGCGCGGTATCCAGACTCAAGCTTGCCAAATACGCGCTCGACAAACAAATTGAAACGGTTTGGTTTAACGTTCGCTTTAAGGATCTTACTGCCTAGCACTGGCGTTAGCGTTAATGCGACTAGCGACGAGAAGATCACCGACATCGCAAGCAATACAGAAAACTCGGTAAACAATAGGCCAACCATGCCGTCCATGAACGAGATTGGTAGGAATACCATTACCAATACAAGCGTTGTTGCGATTACCGCGAAGCCTACTTCACGAGTACCTTTATAGGCCGCAAGCAGCGGTGACTCACCACGTTCAATATGGTGGAAAATGTTCTCAACCACCACGATCGCATCATCTACCACCAAACCAATCGACAGGATAAGTGCCATCAAGGTAATCAGGTTGATAGAGAAACCGAAGTAGTACGCGGCAATAAACGACGAGATCAGAGATACAGGTACGGTTACCGCTGGAATAAGTGTTGCACGTGCTTGACCAATAAAGATATAAAGCACAAGGATAACCAAGCCGCCCGTGATAAAGAGCGTGCTGTAAACCTCAGAGATTGAGCGGTCGATAAAGACAGTTGAGTCATAGTCGACAGCTAAACGAGTACCGTCTGGCAAGAACTTTTGAATTGCTTCGACTTCTTTATGGACTAAGTCAGCCACCTCAAGTGGGTTCGCATCTGACTGAGGCACGATACCCATACTTACGTTAACAACGCCGTCACTCTTAAAGGTCGAGTTCTCGTTTTCTGCGCCAATGTAAACATCCGCTACGTCTTTCAAGTAGATAGGTGTGTTATCAGAGGCACGTTTAACGACTAGATATTCGAAATCTTCCGCTTCAGTGTAAGAACGAGCAGTACGAACCGACATCACAATCGCATCGTTACGTACTTCACCACCTGGGCTTTCAATGTTCTCACTGTTCAGAGCAGAAGTGATGTCCGAGGTAGTAACGCCACGACCCGCCATCTGCGCAGGTTTCAGCTTCACGTACATTACTTTGTACAAGCCACCTGAGATATCCACCGAGCTCACGCCAGAAATCAAACTAAAGCGGTCAATCAACACACGTTCGGTGTAGTCGGTTAACTGCGTTCGGTCCATCTCCGTCGAACTTAAGTTGATGTAGACCGAAGCTTCACCACTACCATTGTTCTTATAAACAATTGGGTCGTCGGCTTCATCTGGCAATGAACGCTGCGCACGAGCTACAGCATCACGAACATCACTCACACCGGTATTGAGGTCGTAACCAAGCTCAAAAGTAATCGTGATACGCGACATACCGTTACGCGTTGTGGATTCGATCTCATCGATACCACTGATGCCGGATAACTGGTCTTCAAGGTTGGAGGTTATTTGGCTTTCAATGATGGTGGCAGACGCACCCTCATAACGAGTACTGATCGATACTACCGGGCTTTCAATATCTGGCATCTCACGAACCGCGAGCTTATTGAAAGAGACAATACCAAACACAACCAATAGTAGGCTCAATACGACGGCCGCTACTGGTCTCTTTACAGAAACATCAGATAACAACATTAGTTAGCGCCTTCTTGTGCTTTTTTATCACTTGCTGCATCAGCTGGGCGATTAACGGCAAGCTCTTGAACCAAGACGCCGTCACGCATGTTCACGATACCTTGCACCACGATCTTCTGGCCAATTTCGATGCCTTTGTCGATCACGACTTCGTTATCGATACGTGCCCCAAGGAAAACTTCTGTACGAGTTGCTTTATTATCTTCGTCGATAACATAAACGAAACGCTTCGTACCTGAATACTCAAGCGCTTGAACTGGAATGATTGGCGCTTCCACTGGTGGGAAGTCCATATCCGCCGCCACTAACATACCTGGCTTTAGATAATCATTATTGTTGTCGAAGTGGATTCGAACTCGAAGGTTCAAGGTTTCAGCGTTAATACGAGAATCAATGCCTACTACAGTACCAGTGAACTGAGTGTCGCCCCATGCGCTAGTGCGAGCCGTTACTTTCATACCTTTAGACAGTTTAGAAAGGTAGCGCTCCGGGATCTGCAGATCTAATTGCATTACCGATAGGTCATCTAAGGTCACGAGTTCAGTACCTGCTGTCACCATTTTACCGCGGCTAAAGTCGATAAAACCAACAGTGCCCGAGAATGGCGCGCTGATATGAAGATCTTTCAGATTGGCATTTGCAGCAGCTAAACGAGCGTTGGCAATCTCTACGTTCGTTTTCTGAGCGTCAATTTCAGTTTGCGTGATCGCGTTACGTTTCACTAGGCGTTGAAATTCCGCTAGCTTACGTTGCTCGTCTTTTAGATAAGCTTGCGCTTCTGCAACTGCCGCTTTTGCTTTGTCATCGTCGAGTTGAACCAACATCTGCCCTTTAGTGACATCTTGATTGGCTTTAATGTTGATAGAGTCCACTCTGCCAGCCACTTCAGAAGTGATCATTACCGATTGCTCGGCTTCTAGCTTACCGACCAACGAAAGAGATTGGCTAACTTGGTGAATATCAACCTGCTCAGTAACAACAGTGACAGTGCTTGGGCCCATACGTTTAGCGAGTACGGCTGGAGACGCCATAAGAATAGACAAGCTAAGCAGGGTTAAAACAGATTTACGCTTCATAATAATGGTCTGCAAGTAAGTTTATACCAATCACAGTGAGTAAGTGGTCAGAAATAGCGTAGGGAAAAGGCTTGAGAACAAGGCAGCTCTTTTCAACAGATAGTTTCGATAAGTAGTTATTCTACAATCAAAATATCTGACGCTGTTCTCGAGCATTTTAGCAAGCTAGAATGACAAGTTACTTACTACGATAGGTATTATTATCTATAAATGAAATTAACCGTATTCTATCAACTGATGAATGCTGTAACGTCAAGAAGTGTAAATCTAGATTAAATTCCATTTACGTTTCATCACGTTTTAGACACATTGAACACAATACAGAAAGCCTGTCACCTCAAGGTGTTACCTATCAGTACGTAAACCTTAGTACAGATGTTCACTTCACGAGCAATATGCGTACTTTTCGCCATCTTTGCCCAAAAAGGCAGCATTTAACACAAAACCATAAGAAAAACCCTTTACAGGTTTAGCGTGTTTGCTATGATGCGCTCCGCACTTGAGAGATGCGTTGGGAAAAACATCTCTTTAGCCTATCCATTATGAGTTAGGAAAAAACACCCTGGAGGGGTTCCCG
>NZ_JBFRPJ010000007.1:57643-57772 GCF_041471945.1 Vibrio sp. 10N.261.51.A4 | reverse complement strand
GTCTCCCTCCACCATATTCTTCTTACCTCTTTTAAGAGTTAAGAGAACAACCTGATTGATGGGCTTATGGGAAAACATCAATTTAGGCTTACTTTGTGAAGAGTAAGACACACCCTGGAGGGGTTCCCG
>NZ_JBFRPJ010000007.1:0-56896 GCF_041471945.1 Vibrio sp. 10N.261.51.A4 | reverse complement strand
GTCTCCCTCCACCATATTCTCCTTAATTGGAAAATCGAAAAGCCAACTCATTGAGTTGGCTTTTTTCGTTTCTGAGCTTTATCTCTTACTAAACGTGTCTTCTAAAACAACCCTCAACTTCCTAAACACTAACCCGCTCCTACAAATAACTAAGCGATCTAGCCCATTCAAACATCAGTGATCCCATACTTCTGCATGACGCTCACAAGCCAGATAAGCAGCGCAGCCTAAACAATGGGTCGATATATGTTCTTCGCATTCGTTCGCAATTATCTGTTTCTGCTGCAAAGTAACCTCAGGCTCCAATACGGGTTCAAAGAACTTTGTCATTACTCATTACATCCAAATAAAATCAGTTAGTTAGTCTCAGGTTAATCCAATCTTTAACTAAGATACATATCATTAGACGCAAAAAAGCCCCTGCTGATTCTCAGCAGGGGCTTTCTATTATTTGGTGTTATTCCGAATAACTACATCCTATTGATGTTGAGTTAAATCCTGGAATTAACCTTGAATACCAACAATTAACCAAGGTGCATTGTTAGTTGTTAGGTCACGCTCTAGATGCCAGATATCAGTGATATCTTCTTCAACGCCATCCGCTGTGTCACGGTAACGACCGCTAAACTGAAGGCTTAGCTGTGCTTTGCTACCATCGTGGTCTGCGCGAACGATTTCAGCATCAACGAACATTACGTCTGTGTGCTGATCACCGTCTAGCTTATTACGCTCAGCTTTTAGGTCTTCAAATAGGCTTGGAGATACGTATTCTTCAATCGTGTTTAGCTCGTTGTGATTCCATGCACCTTGCAGTGTACGGTAGTGCTCACGAGAACCATTGATGAATGCCGCTTGATCAAAGCCCGGTGGGTAGTTATGTGGAACATCGCTTTGTGCACCAAAACCGAAACCACCAGCAGCGCCTTGTGATTGAGGTTGTGTTTGCTCGAAGTTATGAACATTTGGTTGTTGCTTAGGTTGTTCAAACTTGTTCTGACCCATGCCGCCGAATGCTGGCTGTTGGCCACGTGCATTCTGCTGATTCATTGAGCCCTGCTTCGCGCCCAACATTCCGCGTAGGAATTTAAACGCTAGGAAAGCAATCAGACCCATAATCAGAATATCCATGAACTGGATACCTTCAAATGCGCCACCAAAGAATGCAGCTAAAAGACCGCCAGCAAGTAAGCCACCTAGCAGACCGCCCATAAGGCCTTTCTTGCTAGAGTTAGCTGCTGTGTTCTTACCTGTTTGATCTTGACGGATCGAATTCGTGTTTTGTTGTTTTGGTGCTGGAGCCGTTTTAAAGCTTTTGCCAAATGACTTACCACCACCAAACTTTTTCGCTTCCGCGATTGGCGTCACCGCGACTGTTACCAACAGGATCGCGACTAGTGAGAAAAATCGTTTCATTATTATCCTTTATAGGTTTTTTATCTTTCGACACCTTAATCATACTCGTTAACAAAGAACAATGAAATATTCACCGTGTTTACACATGTATCATAATATTGCGGCTATTAATTGATTACTAAACTAGCGAAGGGATTGACGGCACTCTGGGGCAGCATTAAAATATTGAACGATGTTCATTTAATAGAAAGTACCCATGGCAAGACGAAACGATCATACTCGCGAACAATTAGTGCAATTAACCTTAAAAACGGTGACCGACTTCTTAGAAGAGCACTCTTATCACGAGCTAAGTCTACGTAAAATCGCCAATATGATTGGTTACGTTCCAAGTACCTTAGTAAATGTATTTGGTAATTACAACCTACTGCTTTTGCATGTGGTCGCTCAAACATTAGATGAACTGGCGTCAGAATCCGCTGCAACTGTTGAACAATCGAGCAACCCTCAACAAGCTCTATTCAACCTTGCCTACTGCTACCACGATTTTGCACAGAGACACCCTCACCGTTGGCAGCTTATCTTTGAGCACAACATGAACGGTGAAAACCTTCCTGAATGGCAATCGAACCGCATCGATAGAATGACAGGCATGCTAGAACAGTTGCTAGTAGCGATTGCTCCTGAACATACGAAAAGCGAAGTTGTTAAAGCCAGCCGTGTATTATGGTCTGGAGTACACGGAATTACTCTACTTAGCGTTGATGATAAATTTTTCGCCTCTGAGCCTATTGATGGTAAAGAGCTGATCAATAACCTAGTCTCAAACTACTTAACCAACTGGTAATCATCCAAGGAAAGACAATGAACAACAGCAGCCAATCTTCGCTGTTAACGCAAAAAAGGTTCCTACCCTACTTTATTACCCAATTTCTAGGAGCCTTTAACGACAACATATTCAAAAATGTCCTGTTACTGTTTGTTGCTTTCGCAAGCGTAGACACGCTGCCTATTTCCAGCAATCTATTCATTAATTTGGCCGCAGGCCTTTTTATTCTGCCCTTCTTCCTATTTTCAGCTTTAGCAGGTGTACTGGCCGACAAATACGAAAAATCGTGGTTTATCCGTAAAGTTAAGCTCCTCGAAGTAGTGATCATGTCACTGGGTGCGATCGGATTCATCTACGAAAGCTACGGGATATTACTTCTGCTCCTGTTCCTTATGGGAACGCAGAGTGCTTTCTTTGGTCCGGTGAAATACGCCCTGCTTCCACAACAATTAGAAACAAAAGAACTGGTATCTGGTAACGCTCTCGTCGAGACAGGTACATTCTTAGCGATCCTGATTGGTACTCTCGGCGCAGGCATCATTGCATCTGAAGAAGGCGCGAAGCTCATTGCTGCGGTGTGTATTGTTTCGTTCGCCGTGCTTGGCTATGTATCAAGCTGGTTTATCCCACAAGCGCCAAGTAATGCACCAGACCTTAAAGTAAAGTGGCAACCTGTAAAACTGACCCGCGCGACACTGGCGATTGCAAAAAAAGATCGCCCGACCTTTCAAGCTCTGATGTCTATCAGCTGGTTCTGGTTCCTTGGTGCGGCTTACCTAACTCAGTTTCCCAACTTCACTAAACTGCATCTAAACGGCACTGAAAGCTCCGTCGCCTTTTTACTGGCACTATTCTCGGTAGGCATTGCAATCGGCTCTTTAGCTTGTGATAAGTTATCTAATCACCGAATTGAAATCGGCATCGTGCCAATGGGCAGCTTAGGTATCTCGATCTTCGGTCTTCTGATAGCGATATCCATCCCGGAGTCTTTGCCTGACTTTAGTTCTTTCCATCAATTCGTAACCTACTCAGAGCTGTGGCCACTGTTTGCTTACCTTCTGCTTCTGGGTATCTCTGGCGGTGTCTTTATTGTTCCTCTGTATTCACTGATGCAGTTACGTGCCAAGCCCGACGAGCGTGCCCAAGTGATTGCCGGGCTCAATATCTACAACTCACTGTTCATGGTGGGAAGTGCGGTATTAGGTATTGTTTGCCTTAGTGTTCTAGATCTTTCAATTCCGCAGCTGTTTATCTTGCTCGCAGTGGGCAACACTTTGGTGATGCTGTACCTGTTTTATCAGGTGCCTATCTACGCTTTCCGCTTCTTTACGTGGGTGGTCACTCACACCATGTACAGAGTTAAACATAAGAACTTACATCACCTGCCAGAAAAGGGCGGTGCGTTGATTGTCTGCAACCATGTGAGTTATATGGATGCACTGCTGCTGAGTGCGGTTTGCCCTCGCTTGATCCGTTTTGTGATGGAAGAGGATTACACCAAGTTGCCGCCAATTCGACGCTTCTTGAAAAGAGCTGGGGTGATTCCAATCTCCGCGACCAACCGCAACTCGATTCGAAACGCTTTCAAAGAAGTAGAGCGTGCCCTGCATGAAGATCACATCGTGTGTATTTTCCCAGAAGGAAAGCTCACCTCTGATGGCGAAATGGCTGAGTTCATGCGTGGTATGGAGCTGATCATCAAACGTTCCCCTGTCCCAGTGATTCCTATGGCTCTTAAAGGATTATGGGGTAGCTACTTTAGTCGTTACAAAGGCCGTGCCTGCAAAGGGTTACCCACTCGCTTCTGGACTAAGCTAGAGATAGAAGCTGGCGAGCCGATTTCACCTAAACAAGCCTCTTGTGAAACGCTTCGACAGTCAGTCTCTGACCTTCGCGGATCATTACGCTAGTTAACCAGCCCTTTATTCATATCAGTTGAACAAGCGTTAAGTTTTCCTTAACGTTTGTTCAATTCATTTAGACTTACTTATCATTTTATTGAACGTATAGTGGTCTCATCACAATAACGCCACAACAAAACAAGACTCTAAATACAATGAACCTAAAAAAGTCCGTTCCATTTTATCTTGCTGCACTGTTTTGCTTAACGCCTTGGGTTAGCTCACCGACAGCCCTGGTTATCGGTTTCCTGCTTGCTAGTTTAGGATTAGTCCCTGAACACTTGGAAGTCGGCAAACTTACCAAAAAGCTACTGGCCTACTCTATTGTTGGCTTGGGTTTTGGTATTCAGTTTGAAAAAGCATTAGCAGTAACAGGCGATGGTATTGGGCTCATTGTAACGACGATTATCGGTACATTAGTCATTGGTTGGTTCTTGGCGAAACAAATGGGGCTAGACCGCACTACGGGCTATCTTATATCTTCTGGTACCGCGATTTGTGGTGGTAGCGCGATAGCAGCAGTGGCACCCGCGATCAAAGCAGACGATGAACAGATTGGCTTGGCATTAGCCACCGTATTCGTGTTGAACTCGGTTGCTCTATTCTTATTCCCGATGATTGGTCACGCGCTTGAGGTCAGCCAACAAACATTTGGTACTTGGGCAGCGATAGCGATTCACGATACGTCTTCTGTAGTAGGTGCAGCTTCAGCGTATGGCGAAGAAGCACTGACGACAGCGACAACATTGAAGCTCGCTCGCGCACTTTGGATCATCCCAATCGCTTTAATTAGTGCGATGATCTTCAAGAACGATCAAAAGAAGATTACGGTTCCCTACTTCATTTTCTTCTATTGCGCCGCTATCGCGGTGAGTGACTTACTGCCACAATTTGAGATGGTCTATCAAGGAATCTTTGATGTGTCTAAGCGAGCACTGGTCGTGTGTTTGTTCTTAATTGGCTGTGGTATTTCAGTTGAGAAGTTAAAAGCGGCAGGGCCGAAACCACTGATGTTTGGTATTACAATGTGGGTCATGATCTCAACGGGTTCATTGGCGTGGTTAACTCTCGCTTAGCCTGCATAGAAACGCTTTAGATGACTGTCTGGTTACCTAGACACTCGGGTTAGCGAGCAGAAAAACAAAAAGGCAAAGCTCCAATGGGCTTTGCCTTTATCGTTTGTGGTAAGGGTATTCTTTGTTGTAACAATCACGAATCAAACAGGGGCTTATCACTCTTCTTGCTCTCTCTTTTCATTAAAACAAGTACCACAACCAACACAAATGCGGTGAGCTCAGCCAACGAACGAGTCAACCCTGACGAGATGATTGCTTGGCCTATCTGCAGTAAAACCGCAATGGTGAGGGCAATTTTCATAATAAGACCTTATTCTATAATCCGTTATTTATATGGCTTATTATGATGGATGGTTATAAAGATAATAAATTCTGTTTTGAACTATCTAATTGCTAAATTAACTAACCTAGCGCAACTGCCCTTCTAACCACTTAATAAAGGTTCTTACCTTAGGGCGTTTTTCCGTGCCTAGCGGGCAGATTAAGTCATACCCTTGGTCTGTATCCATGCTCGGATAAGGTGTTATCAGCTCACCAGTCTGAACATACTGCTTAACAAAATGATAGCGCCCCATCGCGACACCGATATTGCTGAGGGCACTTCTTACGCCCATATCCCGGTGGCTCACACAGTAAAATTGCTCAAACAAGTTCACATCTAAGCCGTGGTGTTTAATCCAACGCTGCCATACATCTGACCCTAGTGCATGAATGAAATTAATCCGGTGCAGCGATTCTAAGCCATCATCAAAGATGTCGTGTTCAGCCGCGTAACTCGGTGTACATACCGGAATATACTTTTCACCAAACAGGCGCTGTCGATGCATGTCTTTGAGATTTTCAGCACCATAGTAAATAGCGACATCGAGATGATTTTGATGAAAATCCTGCTCTTCTTGCGAGAAAATATTGAGATTAAACTTTGGGTATCGCTGTTTAAAATCAGCCAACCTCGGCAGTAACCAACTGTTGGCAAATGCAGGACTGGTACCGATATTGATCTGTCCATACAAGTCTGTGTTGGTAATGTCTTCGATCTCACCAAAAATAGAGCTTAACGACTTGGATAACGTTCGTTGAAAGCGCTGACCTTCTTCCGTTAGTTCCAATTTACGAGTCCCTCGCACAAACAAGTTAAATCCGAGTTCACCTTCTAACACTTTGATTCGATGGCTAACGGCTCCCTGAGTCAAATGCAACTTTCTAGCCGCTAGCGTAAAGCTCATTTTCTCTGCAGCAACATTAAAAGTATGAAGATTTCTAAGTAAAGATTGATGGTTAGCCATACGAACTCATGCATTAAAAATTTTAATTCATACTACTACCCGTTTCGTTTGTTTGCATCAAGAAATAAGTTTTTAATAACCGCAGTTACTTAAAATCCTGCCTCGATCAATATTTGACTCCATACGTTGACGAGCAGAAACATTAAAAAAATTAATTACAAACTTAGGGGCACATATGAATATACTCGGGTATATGCAAAAAGTAGGTAAGGCATTGATGGTTCCCGTAGCCACACTGCCAGCTGCAGCAATCCTTATGGGGATCGGCTATTGGTTGGATCCTGTTGGTTGGGGTTCTGAAAGTATCTTAGCCGCATTCTTGATCAAATCTGGTGGCGCGATCATCGACAACATGGCGGTTCTATTCGCGGTGGGTGTCGCATTTGGTTTGAGCCGTGATAAGAATGGTTCTGCGGCACTGTCTGGCTTTGTGATGTTCCTCGTCGTCACCACGCTACTTGCTCCGGGCTCTGTTGCTCAGTTAATGGATGTTGAACTCAGTGAAGTGCCTGCGGCATTTGGCAAAATCAGCAACCAATTCGTAGGTATCATTGTGGGTATCATCTCTGCTGAGATCTACAACCGCTACTCAACGGTTGAACTTCCTCAAGCTCTAGCGTTCTTCAGCGGTAAGCGTTTGGTTCCTATCCTGACCTCAATCGCAGGTATGGCTCTCTCTTTTGCTCTACTTTACATCTGGCCAGCTGTTTACGACGCTCTGATCGTTCTGGGTATTAAACTAGAAAGCATGGGTGCGGTGGGTGCTGGTCTGTTTGGTTTCTTCAACCGTTTGTTCCTATCAGTAGGTATGCACCACGCTCTTTACCCTGTGTTCTGGTTCGACGTTGTTGGTATTAACGACATTCCAAACTTCTTAGGCGGCGCGCAATCTATCGCTAACGGTACGGGTATTCCAGGTAAAACTGGCATGTACCAAGCGGGCTTCTTCCCTATCATGATGTTTGGCCTACCAGCAGCAGCATTGGCGATGTATCACTGTTCTGATGCGAAAAACAAAAACCAAGTATTCGCAATCATGCTTGCGGCAGCTATGGCTTCATTCTTCACGGGTATCACAGAGCCACTAGAATTCAGCTTCATGTTCCTAGCACCCGTGTTGTTCCTACTGCACGCAGTATTAACAGGCCTATCGCTTTACATTGCAGCAAGCATGGAATGGATGGCAGGCTTCGGCTTCTCTGCTGGTTTCGTTGACCTAGTACTATCAAGCCAAAACCCACTCGCGGTTAACTGGTACATGCTACTGGTTCAAGGTGTGGTGTTCTTCGCGCTTTACTACGGTATTTTCCGCTTCGCTATCATCAAGTTCAACCTACGTACTCCAGGTCGTGGTGAAGAGATGGAAGCAGAAAAAGAAACTGAAACGCCAGAAGCATTGGCTAACCTAACCAACAGCTACATTGAAGCGGTTGGCGGTGCAGACAACATTCTAGAAGTCGATAACTGTATTACTCGTCTACGCTTAACTGTGAAAGACTCAGGTGCAGCAGACAGCGAGAAACTGAAGAAACTCGGTGCGGCAGGTGTGGTACCGGTTGGGAAAGGTGGTCTACAAGTTATCATTGGTCTAGGTAAGGTAGATAAAGTCGCTGAACAAATGAAGAAGGCACTCGCTTAACGCCAAATCTTGAATGACACGATAAATAATTAGAATTTGTGACGGCTTCACCACCGTCACAACCCCCTGAAGCGCAATTACGACTAGTCACCGTGTATTGCGCTTCATTTTATTGCTCTTCGCTCTATTTAGAACGGGTCTGCTGTAACCACTGCGCCAATCCAGCGCGCGAAACCTTAATACCATGTTGTTCCTGCTGAGGCATTCGATAATACTCAATAGGAAATTTGAACCGTTCAAGACGACCAGTTAACTGCTCGATAAACCACTCTTTGGTTGGCAACTCAGCACAATCGACAATCGCTGCAGGTCGAAATCCGAACTCATCATCTTCAATGGGAACAATAAAAGCCTGATTAACCTCAGACAATTGATTGAGTACTCGCTCAATTTCTTCGCAATGAATGTTCTCACCACCAGAAATAAACTGGTTGTCGGCACGGCCAATAATCGACACTTGTTCGCCAAGCCACTCACCAAGATCTTTGCTATCAAACCAACCGCTCTTATCAACTAATGGCGTTAAGTTACCTTGATAGTAATACCCGGACGCGAGCGTCTCGCCACCAATAAAGATACGTTGTTCTTCAATTTTTAGCTGGCGATGGTTAAGGACAAAACCGGCGGTGCTGCCGGCATCAACGGGCTTCGCGGTCACGGTTGAAGCCGCTTCAGTCATGCCGTATCCAAGCCATGTTTCGATGCCCATTTGTTGAGCTTCGAGCCCAAGTGCTTCTGGTATATGACTACCACCCAAAAGTACATGCGTTAAAGTAAGTGCTTGCTTACTCTTTAACAATCGATGTAGTTGAGTAGCGACCAATGAAGCATGACTGCATTCTTCTATATCGGTTTCAAGCTGACCTGTGCCTATTTTGATGCAACCACCAGCCGCCAACCAACGATGAACTATCGCCAGCCCCGACACATGGTACATAGGTAAACTCAGTAACCACGTGTCACCTTGTTGATAACGAAACACCTCAAGCAGCCCTGACGCAGAGCATAGGTGCTGCTCAAGTGTATGAGCGACCGCTTTTGGGTTTCCGGTAGAACCTGAAGTGAATACGATGCTCGCTAGATTTTGCGGATTGAAATTGGATTCTTGAGGTGTCGTTATCTGCTCATCATCACCATCAAACTTCAGTTCACTTAGGCAAGGCAAGGTCACCAACTGAGTATTCAAATCGGCAGTCTCTGATTGCTCTATTCCGCTATTGCCCAAGAGCCAAAGGTAGCTCTGTTGATCTGCTTGATATAAGGAATCGAGCTTTTGCTTCAGGCGTAAACTAGGCTGAGGCATCGTAAACGCACAAACCACACCCAAATTGAGTGCGGCAAGATAAACAGGGATCACTTCAGCTTGATTCTTACCAACAATCGTCAGTACATCACCTTCAGATAGGCCTTGATGAGATAGCTGTTGTTGGTACTCACTAACCAACACAAACACTTGCTGCCAAGTATAAGTGCGGTGAGTGGTCACTAACGCTGGTTGAAGTGGGTTTTGCTGCGCCCACTTTACCCAGAGCGGGGGATGATTAGATTGTGGGCGCATCATATGATAACCAAAAATAGATTAAGAACTTGTTAAGCTAACTAAATAGCCATTCAAATAGCTCGGTCTAAGAAGACCAAATCAATTGTTGCTTTTCAAGCGTAGAGACAGGCAACTGACAGCCCGGCCAAGAAACCTCTAGCTGCTGCTTGAACAAGCCAATCGTATCCAACCCCGGCACTTCATTTGGCAAATATTGCTGCGCCAGACGAGCAATCTGAGTCAGACCTAGGCTCGACTCAATGCTTGAGCTCAATACAGGTTTCATTCCAAGCTTCTGTGCTCGCTCAATGATTGCCACGCAACGCTCGACAGAACCAATAAGAGTTGGCTTGATCACGACTGCTTTAACACCAGTAAGGTCGCTAAGATCAAATTCCGGGCTGCGCACCGCTTCTTGCAGTGTCTCGTCCCACGCAATCGCCACACCATGGTCAATGGCAAAGGCCAAACTGTCTTCTGGCTTTTGGCAAGGCTCTTCGATAAAGCTTATACGCTGGCGCATTGACGGCGAAATGTATTTAATGAATTGCTTCGCTTTCTCTGGCTTCCACGCACGGTTGGCATCAAGTCTTAGAGTCAAATCAGGGATCGACTCAAGGAATAAGCTAACCAACATGCCATCGCGAATCGCTTCGTAGAGGCCGACTTTCACTTTCGCGACCTTCTCGCCTACCATCTCATTCAATACAGGAATCAGTTCATCTGGATCGCCTGTACACAAAGGCGCCGCTTGGTAGTTACCTTGAGCGTTAAGATCGCCTCGCAATTCCATCATCGCCATTGAAAAGCCAAACGCGACAGAAGGATACAGCTCGTCGAAAGGCGTTTGAGGCTTATTGTGGCTCCAAAGCTCTAATTCGTGTTGAAGCTGAATGCCAGCTTGTTCGGCATCTTCTTGGCTAAAACCGGGCAAAGGCGCAACTTCGCCAAAACCAGTTTTACCATCACACTCAAGTTGGATGATATAGCCAACACGTTCGTTCAACTTATTGTCACGAAGAACCACACCACTATCCATAGGTAATTGATAACGGTAAAGTTTAGCGTGACGCTGAGAATTCACTGAGTTCATAAAGTTTCCTAAAAAACGGGGAACATCAAAACAAAACGAGCCGCTATTAGCGACTCATTTTGAAGAGGAGAAAGACTATGGATTACGCGGGAACTTGTCGAAGTCCGGTCGACGTTTCTCGTTGAATGCGTTGCGGCCTTCTTGGCCTTCCTCTGTCATGTAGAACATCATGGTTGCGTTACCAGCCAACTCTTGTAAGCCTGCTTGACCATCACAGTCAGCGTTCAGTGCCGCTTTCAAGCAACGCAGTGCCATTGGGCTGTGTTGAAGCACTTCACGACACCAACGAACTGTCTCTTTTTCTAGGTCAGCAACAGGAACAACGGTGTTTACAAGGCCCATGTCCAGTGCTTCTTGTGCATCGTAGAAGCGGCACAAGAACCAGATTTCACGTGCTTTCTTTTGACCAACGATACGAGCCATGTAAGAAGCACCCCAACCGCCATCGAAAGAACCCACTTTAGGACCCGTCTGACCGAACTGCGCGTTTTCAGCTGCAATAGTAAGGTCTGCCATCATGTGAAGTACATGACCGCCACCGACTGCCCAACCCGATACCGCTGCGATAACTGGTTTTGGACAAGTACGAATTTGACGTTGGAAATCAAGTACATTCAAGTGGTGCGTACCTGAGTCATCTTGGTAACCGCCGTAGTCACCACGGATACTTTGGTCACCACCAGAACAGAACGCCTTCTCACCAAGACCAGTCAAAATGATTACGCCAACTTTCTCGTCATAACGAGCATCAGCCAGTGCATTGATCATCTCTTTTACGGTTTGTGGACGGAACGCATTGTGCACTTGAGGGCGAGCAATCGTGATTTTCGCAATACCGTCATCAGACTTGTGGTATTGAATATCTTCATATTGACTGCTTTCATCGCGCCAGTTAACGGCTGCGTAAAGTTCTTCTTCTGTGATGCCTACTGTTTTAGCCATGATGATTCCCATTGTTCTATTAGAGAGCGCGACTAGCGTAGAGTCGCGACGGTGTTGCTCTGCTTTCTATAGCGCTTGATACGAGAGGTTCGCTCAGTCAGTTCATCAACGACTGGCGATACATTGGATGATCAGATTTGAAAACATCTCTGGTTGCTCAAAATGAACATTATGACCCGCGTAATCCACCTGACTATATTCAAAGCCACTATTCTCAGCTAGCTCCATGAATTTACGATCTTTTTCTCCACATACATAATGCAATAAATGCTCATGAGATTTCAATGTGGCACGTAAATCCGGTTGCTTAGCTAACGAAGTAGATAACAACATATTTGCTACGGATACTCCAAGGTTACCACTACGCTTTATGACCAAAGTTTGTCTTTGCTCATGATTTAGTGAAGAAAAGACGCTTTGTTGATACCAATCGTCTAAAACATCTTCAATCGACTGCTGTGCAAAGCGAACAGCCCATTGCGTATCGTGTACTAACCTTTGTGCTCTTTCTTCATCACATTCCAAGCCAAAGTTGCCACCTTCAATGATGACTTTCTCTAAGTTAAGAGTTTCGAAGCAAGGGCTTGTTACCCCATACATGGCAAGCCTTCCCCCCATAGAATACCCAATCACCACGATAGGATAATCGACAGGAAGATCGTTGAGAGCCAGCTGAGATGTGATGCACTGAACTATCTTGGTACAGCAATGATCAAAGCCTACAGGGTCGATAAACCGGCTTTGTCCGTGTCCGGGCAAATCTATGCAAAGACGAGGAAAGTCTTCGAGGAAGGGGTGGCATGCACTCCAATCATCCCCGCTTCCGAGTAAACCATGTAAAAAAACAAGCAAAGGTTTGTCAGAAGATTCTTGTACTGCTGGGTAATAATTGGAGTAAAGCATGTAAAGTCCTTAGGCTAATGCCTCGGTGAGCATTGAGCTGAATTGCTTCAGCAAAGTAGACGCTTGTTCGGGAGGCGTCTTAACTTCTACGAGCAAGGTACCCTGACCCTGTTCGAAATGTTGTTCGATAATGTTTTGATAGCAATTCAAAGTTTCTGGCGCCGCATAACCAAGTTGGAACTGCGCAGCAGCGTGTTCAAAACTGAAACCATGAGGCATTTGATAAAGTGACTGTTTCTGCTGCTCTGGTACCGGCAACAAGTCAAAGATTGCCCCACCATCGTTATTGGTAACCACAATAACCATTGGTGTTGTGCTGTGAGTAAGTAGCGCCAGCGAATTTAGGTCGTACAACAAAGAGGTGTCACCAATCAGCATCATCAAAGGATTCTGGTTGGCTTTTATCACTCCCGCAGCCGTCGCCACCAAGCCATCAATGCCCGATGCACCGCGGTTGCTGTAGACTTGAGTCGCAGAGATTGATGACAGCATATCCACCAGCCTTACCATCAAGCTATTTCCCACAAAAAGCTCTCTGCCCTTAAGTCTAGACGACAAGTCAACGGCAACGCTCAACTCTGTCAGTTGGTCGTTATTAGAGATTTGCGCCAACGCTAACTGCTGAACCGTATTCGCGACTTCCGCCAAAGATGCCGCCCAGCCAGCATGTTCTCCCAACAGCGTTGGTAGATGTTGCTCTGATAACCAATGTTCGATATCAGCGACAATATGAGTTTGAGGCAGATGATCTTGATTAATACGATGTGCATCTGGTGAAACAACGATGTACTGCGATGAACAAAATGTGGCAGCTTGTTCTTTTACCCATTGGTTAAGACGCTTAGATACGATGCGCTCACCAAACTGGATAATAAAATCACACTGACTAAGCTGTGCTTTGGCTGCGTCACTTTGCATCCATAAATCATAGTGTTTCCAGTCACTACTGACACCCGATTGAGGGTCACAGAATACTGGCCAGCCCAAAGCTGTCGCAAACTGCTTGGCTTTAATTGCGGCTTCATTCTCGATAGAACCAATAATCACTGCGCCTTTACGAGCGACATAATCACTTGCTGAGACAGGCTGAGCGATTAAATGACTGGGCAAATAAGTGTTCGAGTAAAGGCAGGTTGAAGCTCTCCAAGCTGCCACGCTCTTTGTATAATCCGCATACATCTCGGCGCTATTAGCGGAATAAAGCGGTTCTGGGAACGGACAGTTGATATGAATAGCCCCACCGACGCTGCGCTGTTTCGCCAGTGCGTTATCAACCGACGTCAAAAGCCAATTCAAAGAAACTTGTGTCGTTGGACTTGGAAGGTTTAGTGCCGTTTCAACGTGAGACGAAAAGATACCCTGCTGCTGAATCGCTTGATTGGCACCACAGTCGACTAAATCAATCGGTCGATCGGAGGTCAACAAGATTAGCTTTTCTCGCGTTAATCCAGATTCAGCGGTCGCTGGTAGAAGGTTAGCTACGGCAGTTCCAGAAGTAACAACCACCGCAACGGGTTTGTTGCTCGCTTTAGCTAAACCTAAAGCCAAGAAGCCAAGCCCGCGCTCATCAAAGTGCGTATGTAAGGTTAGCTTAGAGTTAGCTTCGGCTTCGAGTGTTAATGGTGTTGAACGAGAGCCTGGCGCGATGCAAACATGTTCAACACCGCTGCGGGCAAGCTCTTCAAGTAACGTGTGACACCAAACTCTATTTAATACGGCTTGGTCGTGATTCATGACGCGACACCCAATGGAGGGTGATCTGAAATTAAGCTAAGCAGAGTAGACATCTTCTTGTTCAGCTCTTGCCATTCATGTTCGGCAACCGATCCCGGCACGATCCCCGCGCCAGCAAACAGTTGTACTTGATCGTTTACAATCAAGGCGCTTCGAATCGCCACGCAGAATTCCGCTCGCTGATGACTGATATAGCCTACAGAGCCTGCATACCAACCTCGTGCAAACGGTTCGTGTTCAAGAATGAAATCCATCGCCTCTTTACGAGGTAAACCCGCCACCGCAGCAGTTGGCTGTAAGGCAGCAAGCAACTGCACACCATTAACGCCATTGTTGAGCTGAGCATGGATATTGCGCTTCAAATGCTGCACCTTACGCAAGCGCACTAGACGCGCATCCTTTTCAACATGGACCGTTTGAGAATGAGGAGTGAGACGCTCAATGATGTCGTCGACCACATACTGGTTCTCATTGAGGTTTTTGCTGTCTTGAGAAAGCCAGTTGGCCAGTTCCATATCCTCAGTAGCGTTCTCTCCGCGACCAATGGTTCCAGCAAGCGCCTCGGTATCAAGCTCCGTACCATGTCGGCTATATAAGCGCTCTGGTGTCGAGCCAATGAAACTGTGTTTAGAATCCAGCACCAACATAAAGTGGAAACTGTGGTGATTTTGCAGATAGCTGGCTTTAAGTAATTGAGCTGCGCAGATAGGCGCATCGAGTTGCAGTGTGGTTTTACGTGCTAAAACGACTTTTTTGTACTCTTCATCGCTAATGCCTTGCAGCACTTTATCGACAAGGTTGCCCCACTGCTCTCTTTCTGGAACGTGATTGATCTGTTCAATATGGGCAGACAAAGGCGCCAATATCGCGGCTTCTACAGAAAGCTTATTCAAAGCATTAATAGAAGAAACGCGATCAGGGGACAAATTAACCGCCAGCGACCAAGTATTGTCAAAGCGGATCAATTCAACCTGAGGAAGGAAGAAAAACGACTCCATGCAGCGACGGTTCTTTGCGGTGTGCCCATCAAACGAGCGTCCACCCCAGATTCGTTGGTCTTCACCAAGAATAGCGTACGCGGGTGCAGGATCTGAAAACGTATGTAACTGTCCGAGCGCAACAACCTCTTCACGAGTGTCGCGTGACTGCCAGTAGAACTTTGGAAAGAGCGGTTGAGCATGAAGCCATTCTATAAATGCAAACGATGGTTTTTGCGTTAGAACTTCAACACAACGAACTTCGCTTGCTTGGGCATTTTGTACTCGCTCAATCAAAGCGGAGATAGTTTGCTGGAAATGTGACAAATCGACCTCGTTCACATCTAAATTATTATTATATTAGTTTGATACTTTATGGGCAGTACCCACTTAGATCAAGAATGTACTATATCTTTTCAACATTCCTGTGATTTTAAGCGATCCCGCCCCTTTATTCATCTTAGCCAATAACCAAGAAAGCGATTAATTAAAATTTAGAAAAGAGTGACAACAAAAAGGCTAAACGTGATACTGAAATGCGACATTCATCAGATTTTTATTCTATCAAACGCCATTTTGCGGTACGTTAATAAAGTATTTAAATTAATTTCAGGAAATCGGCAATGCAAAATATCGGGATGTCGTCAAAACTCAACAGCGTATGCTACGAAATCAGGGGGCCTGTACTCAAACATGCTAAGCGCATGGAAGAAGAAGGGCATAAAATACTGAAGCTTAATATTGGTAACCCCGCCCCATTTGGTTTTGACGCCCCTGATGAAATCCTTGTTGACGTAATCCGTAACCTACCGACATCTCAAGGTTACTGCGACTCAAAAGGCATCTATTCAGCCCGCAAAGCGGTTGTTCAGCACTACCAGAAAAAAGGCCTACGTAACCTTGATGTAGAAGACGTTTACATTGGTAACGGCGCATCAGAGCTTATCGTTATGTCTATGCAAGCGCTACTGGATAATGGTGATGAAATCTTAGTTCCCGCTCCGGATTACCCACTATGGACAGCGTCTGTTGCGCTTTCTGGTGGTACACCGGTTCACTACATGTGTGATGAAGATGCTGATTGGTATCCAGATTTAGACGACATGCGCGCGAAGATCTCACCAAAGACGCGCGGCATCGTTCTTATCAACCCGAACAACCCAACAGGCGCGGTATACAGCCGTGATTTCCTATTACAAGTGGTTGAGATTGCTCGTGAGCACGGTTTGATCATCTTCGCCGATGAAATCTACGACAAAGTACTTTACGACGGTGCGGTACACACTTCAGTGGCAACGCTTGCTGAAGACGTATTAATGGTCACGTTCAACGGCCTATCTAAAGCTTACCGTGTATGTGGTTTCCGTGGTGGTTGGATGTTCTTAACAGGCCCTAAACACCTAGCGAAAGGCTATGTAGAAGGGCTAGAAATGCTGGCCTCAATGCGTTTGTGTGCCAACGTTCCGATGCAACACGCTATCCAAACCGCACTCGGTGGCTATCAGAGTATCAATGAGCTGATTCTTCCAGGCGGTCGACTGCTTGAACAGCGTGACCGTGCATGGGAACTGATCAACAAGATCCCTGGCGTTTCTTGTGTGAAACCGAAAGGTGCAATGTACCTGTTCCCTAAAATCGACACCAACATGTACAACATCAAAGACGATCAGAAGTTTGTACTCGACTTCCTTAAGCAAGAGAAGGTGCTATTGGTTCAAGGTACGGGCTTCAATTGGCCGAAACCGGATCACTTCCGTATCGTGACTCTGCCGCACATCGAAGATCTAGAAATCGCAATTGGTCGTTTAGAGCGCTTCTTACAGACTTACAGCCAAGACGACCTCATCGAAGGTTAATGAGCACAAAGAAAGATGGCTACAATTTGCTGTTTTAAAAGACTTTAACTTGTATTCATTCACTTCTATGCTTAAAAGGCTCCTGTTTAGGAGCCTTTTTTGTATCCGCTGTCTCGTATCCCTGTGCAAACACAAGATACGAGTGGAGTATTGTTTATACCAATCACAGTAAGTAAGTGTTCAGAAATAGCGTAGGGAAAAAGCTTGAGAACAAGGCAGAATTTTTCGATAAGTAGTTATTCTACAATCAAAAATTCTAACATAATTATCGAGTTTTTTAACAAGCTAGGATGACCAGTTATTTACTACGATTGGTACTATAAGGACATTTATGAAACAGAGCCATTTCTTTGCCCATCTCGCACGCATGAAGCTAATTCAACGCTGGCCCCTGATGCGTTCGGTATCAAGCGAGAACATTTCAGAACATAGCCTACAGGTTGCTTTCGTGGCACACGCCTTGGCACTGATCAAAAACAAGAAGTTTGATGGTCAGCTTAACCCCGAGCACATTGCTCTGCTTGGCATGTACCACGACACCAGTGAGGTACTGACGGGTGATTTGCCAACGCCAGTTAAATACTACAACCCGGATATTGCACAAGAGTATAAGAAAATAGAAGCCGCGGCAGAACAAAGACTGCTTTCGATGTTGCCAGAAGAGTTCAGAGACGACTTCGCCCCCTTCTTAATATCTGGTACTGCGAGTAAAGAAGAGCAAAGCATCGTCAAGCAGGCAGATACTATCTGTGCGTACCTGAAATGCTTGGAAGAGCTCAGTGCGGGCAATCATGAATACGAGCAAGCCAAGCGCCGATTGGAAGAGACACTCGAACAACGCAAAAGCCCAGAAATGGACTACTTTCTCACCACATTCGCACCGAGCTTTGAATTATCACTAGACGAGATAAGCTAGCTGGGTATAAGTTGTTTTTAATTAGCTAAATAAAATCAATTTGATAGGTGCTATTTTGAATTCTCAACTCGAACCACCCTTTGTACTCGAACAAGAATGGCAGCATCGAAATGACGATGAACATAAAATAAGACGGGATGACCACCGCAGCCCGTATCAGCGTGACCGTGCGCGCGTGCTTCACTCTGCTGCTTTCCGTCGCTTACAAGCGAAAACCCAGATCCATGGCACCACGGTCAACGACTTTCACCGAACGCGCCTTACCCACTCTCTTGAGGCCGCTCAGCTTGGCACCGGTATCGTCGCTCAACTGAAGAAAAAGCAGCCCGAATTTCGAGACCTATTACCCTCAGACAGTTTGATTGATTCACTGTGTTTGGCTCACGACATCGGTCATCCACCCTATGGACATGGCGGCGAAGTCGCACTCAACTACATGATGCGCGACCACGGCGGCTTTGAGGGCAACGCTCAAACGTTTCGCATAGTCACACAGCTAGAACCTTACACTGAACATCACGGGATGAACCTATCTCGACGCACTTTGTTAGGTCTAATTAAGTACCCTTCTCTGCTGAGTGAGGTTCAAGCTAAATTGCAGTCTGAACCCGTTAAGCATCAACGACAACTCCGAGCTAAAGATTGGATGCCAGCAAAAGGCATCTACGATCATGATGAAGAGTTGTTTAACTGGGTGCTTGAACCGCTTTCAAGCAGCGACCAACAGCTCCTAAAACAGAAAAGAAAAACGCATACCGAGCCACTTGAGCACAACAAGACCAAATATAAGTCACTGGATTGTTCGATCATGGAACTTGCTGACGACATCGCGTATGGCGTGCACGATTTAGAAGATGCGATTGTGCTTGGCTCTGTGACCAAAGCTCAGTGGGTCGAATCGGCTTACCCTCAACTGAAAGAGATGGCTGACCCATGGATTTGTGAACACCTAGATTCAATTACAGAGATGCTTTTCTCTGGTGAACAGTATCGTCGAAAGGATGCGATTGGTGGGATAGTCAACGCACTGTTGACCAGTATCTCGATTAAGCGAGTGGAGGCTAACTTTGAGAATGTACTGTTGGCTTACAATGCGGTGCTCGAGCCGAGCATGGACGGCACACTCGATAAGCTGAAACACTTTGTCAGCGAGTTCGTTATTCAAGTGCCACAGGTTCAGGTCATCGAATACAAAGGTCAACAGATCATCATGGATATGTTTGAAGCATTCAGCGCAGATCCTGAACGCTTGCTGCCACTGCCCATCAAGAAGCAATGGCTACAACATCAAGATGAGTCTCGAAAAATGCGCGTGATAGCCGATTACATTTCATCGATGACTGATGATCTTGCGCAGAAAATGCATCAGCAATTGTTCTCAGCTCATACCGAGTTTTAATTCCTGACTCACTTTACTAAAACGGCTTAATCTAAGTAGTTTTTCTCAAACACGCCCGGCGGCATTTGATTGATTTGAAACTGAATCATTTGGTCAAATGCCGTTAGCAAAGGGCTAAAGTCGCCATCACGCTCTAACAAGCTAAGTAAATGATAGCCAGCTTCAACGGTTGAAAGGCTATTTTCACTGGGTGCTTTGCGAATTCGGTAATTACCCTTGAGATCTTTCGGTAAATGAACCGTGTTCAACGCATGCAAGTTACTCGATACTTGCCACATCTTGAATGCTTTCTTCCACGTGCCATCCAATAAAATCACACGCAGCTTCTTATTGGGAGATGTCGCCGACTCAACTGAAACAGAGTTTTCGCTTGGGTATAAAATCACATGTTGATACTGTTCATCGCACAACAATGCGTTGAGTTGTTCGTTGTCTGAAAAGTCTTCGCCAACAAACGTCACGCTGTTATTAAGAGATAACGAGAGAATACGCGCTGTTCCCATCGGACGATGCTCTTCTGATGGGTGCTGAAGAATGATAAGCTCAACATTCGATTCGAGTGGTGTAACCCACTGACAAATACAAGCTTTCAAAGCCTTGCTGCATTGGGGGCAATAACGAGACATGGATTTAATGTGTACCCTGTTTTAATTTTCATTTCACTTTTATGCGTCTTATTCCAATTTGAGCCAATACAAGCTTGGGTCGTTTGGGATAGCAATGCGATTGCCGATGGGCAATGGTGGCGAATCCTAACAGGAAACTTTTCACATACCAACTACTCGCATCTTCTGATGAATCTAGCAGGCTTGTGGATCATCAGCTACCTGTTTCAACCGAGTAAAAAACAGCTTGTTGTTGCTTTGCTTATGATCAGTTTAGTGACTGGCGTCGCTCTGTTGTTTTCAAGTATTCAGATCTACGTTGGCCTATCGGGCACTTTGCATGGGTTGTTTGGCTTATTCGCGCTCAGAGAGGCTTTAAACGGCAGGAAGTCTAGTTGGCTGTTAGTATTCGGATTAGTCGCTAAAATCGCTTGGGAGCAGCTTATTGGCCCTTCTAGCACGACTGGTGAACTGATTAATGCTCGTATCGCGATTGAAGCCCACCTAGCAGGTGCATTGGCCGGAGGCTTCATATCTATCGCTTCATTTCTAACAAGTAGAAAAACGGGTCAAAGTTGAATTCTTTCGCGGTTCTTTTCAACCGTCGCTTCACCTATCCCTTTGACACTCACCAACTCATCAGCAGTAGTAAATGCCCCGTTCTGATCTCTGTAATCGACGATTTCTTTGGCTTTCTTGTCACCCACGCCAACCAATAGTGCTGAAAGTTCTTCTGCCGTCGCGGTATTGATGTTGACCGTAATCTCAATGCCTTCGTAAAGCTCAGCCTTGGTTGGGCTGTCTGCAAACACGGCAGGGCTTAAGAGCATCAGAAATGAAAGAATTAGTGTTGAATATATCGTGCGCATAAATAGTTCCTTTGTTCAAAAAACGTAACTTATGCATTTGCCGCGCTAGATAACACAATCACCAGATAAAAATAAAGCGGATCACCTAAGTGACCCGCTTCGTTATACATCTTATTTTCATCAGCTTGTTTGTTGGCTCACAAATCTGAATTAAAGCCTAACAATCACGTATTGATTTCAGTAGTAAGCTCTAACTTGAGCTTGCTACTGAGGTAATCAAACGCTTACTGACCTTGACCCACTACGTAGTATTCAACGTCTGCGTTTTTACGAAGTACGTTTAATACGTTAGTCAGGTCTTGCTGGTTACCAACTCGCTCCAACTGTGCACCAATTTGAGTGCTGTAGGCTGGGTTGATCTCAGCCGTTACTTTAGAAAGCTCAACAACAACGATATTACCGTCTTGGTCTTTAGATTGACCGAACACAGCTTGACCTGCTTCTGGTTTCGCTAGAGCGAATACAGATGCCGCTAATGGCGAGTTACGGTCAATCGTTTCAAGTTCAGTGAACTCAAGGTTGTTGTCCGCTAGTACTGCTTCATTGCCTTGCTCAAGTTCGTTCACTAGAGAAACACCTAGCTCAACCGCTTGCTGCTCTGCTTGTACAGCAGACAGTGCAGCGACAACTTGATCTTTCACTTCAGCTAGAGGAAGAACTGTCTCATCACGAGTCTCTTCTACACGAACAACAATTACGTGCTCAGGTGCAACTTCGATAACTTCCGAGTTTAGACCGTCTTCTTTCACTTCAGGGCTCAAGATAGCTTGCATAACTGCAGGCGTCATCAGAACTTCTGGAGCGTCAACTTGAGAGATGAAATCTGTCGTTGTGATCTTCGCGTTGATAGCTTCTGCAGAATCATCTAGAGAATCTGGGAATTCAAACGCTACTTTTTCTAGCTCAGTTTGTTGCTCGTAGAACTGATCAACTGCGTGTTGGTCTAGAAGCTCTGTCTTAATCTCTGCCGCTACTTCAGTGTAAGGCTGAGCTTGAGACGCTTTTACTTCGTCTAGCTTGATGATGTGGTAGCCAAAATCAGATTTAACTAGGCCAGTAGTATCGCCAATATTCTCAAGAGCGAAAGCCGCGTCTTCGAATGCTGGGTCCATAACATCGCGTTCAATCCAACCTAAGTCACCGCCAACATCTGCACTACCGAAGTCGTCAGATTTCTCTTCCGCTAGCGTAGCAAAATCAGCGCCTGCATTTAGCTCGTCTAGGATTGACTGAGCTTTCGCTTCGTCATCGCCTTGAACTAGGATGTGGCTAACTTTACGTTGCTCTTCAGTCGAGTACTTGTCTAGGTGCTCTTGGTAGTATTTCTGTGCTTCTTCATCGCTTACTTCAAGCTGAGACTTAAGTGCTTCAGCTGAAAGCTCGATGTAAGACACCTTAGCTTGCTCTGGACGAGTGTAAGCTTGAGGGTTCTCAGAATAGTACTGTTCGATTTGCTCGTCAGTTAGTTCGATGCCTTTCGCTAGATCAGCAACAGACAAGGTCACTGTGCGAATGTCACGAGTTTGAGCAATAAGTTTGCTTTGCGTATCGATTTCGCCTTGAAGAACAAATTCACTGCCTTGAAGCGCAGTCACAAGCTGGTTACGCATTAGGTCACGACGCATGTATTCAGCGAAGCTTTCTGCGCTGAAACCTGCACGACGCAGTGCTGATTGGTAAACTTCTTGATCAAATTGACCAGCAGTTTGGAACTGAGGCATTTCTAGAATCATTGTACGGATTTGAGAATCACTGATTCGTAGGCCTAGTGACTCAGCTTGCTGCTCAAGTAGAACATCATTGATCATGCGATCAAGTACTGATTTACGGAAAGACTCTACGTATGCAGGGTCTGCAAGCATTTGAGCGAAGTAATCGCCAAGTTGAGACTGCATACGATTACGTTCGTTTTGGTAAGCTTGTTCGAACTCACCACGAGCAATTTCTGTGTTGCCAACTTTAGCTGCTGCGTTGTTACCGCCACCGGTGATGTAGCTGCCTACACCTGCGAATACGAATGACAGGATAATCAACCCAAGGATAATTTTTACCGCGATGCTATTCACGCCTTCGCGTAATCGATCCATCATAATTTAAGTGCTCTCCGGATATGAAGCATTGGCTTCAAAATAAAAATCTATTCACGCGATATTATCAGAAAAAGAAATGCGCATCAGTAGGATGCGCATAATTTAAATAAGTTCAATGTGCTTTGTACACATACTGTTTAAGAATGAAACATCATTTTTCAAACAGTAAACGCATTTTACTGCCTTCCCCTCTTAAATGGAGGTTTCAGCAGTGAAAATTAGTTACATGCGTCTTTAAGTGCTTTACCCGCTTTGAAGCCAGGTACTTTAGCTTCTGCGATTTGGATCTCTTCACCAGTCTTTGGGTTACGACCTGTACGAGCAGCACGAGTACGAACACTGAAAGTACCAAAGCCAACAAGTGCAACTTGGTCGCCTGATTGTAGCGTTGTGCCAACTGCTTCGATGAATGCGTCTAGAGCGCGGCCAGCTGAAGCTTTAGAGATGTCTGCGTTTTCTGCGATTGATTCTACTAGTTGTGTTTTATTCACTGTTTTTCCCCTATGTGTCATCTGTGACTACTTCTGATGACTGTACGTTCCATTTTGGTTTTAATTTAGCCGCAAGCCTTATTGCAAAAGGGCTGCCGCTTTGATCAATAACTTAGCGTCCAAAAAAAAAGCTGACAAGCCTTTTCGGGCCTATCAGCGTAATTCTTTACTTATTTTTGCTATGCATCACTATTTTTTCACGTCAAACTCGACCCCTGACGGATCTCGTTCTAGCGCGACTTTGAGTACTTCATCAATCCACTGAACCGGGATCACCTTCAAGTCAGCGATTACGTTGTCTGGAATCTCTTCCAAATCACGCTCATTGTCTTTAGGGATCAGTACAGTTTTGATGCCGCCACGGTGTGCAGCAAGCAGTTTTTCTTTCAAGCCACCGATAGGTAAAACTTCACCACGAAGGGTAATTTCACCTGTCATACCGACCTCTGCTTTAACCGGGTTACCCGTCAAGCTAGAGACAAGTGCAGTACACATTGCGATACCCGCACTCGGGCCATCTTTCGGTGTAGCACCTTCTGGTACGTGAACGTGAATGTCACGTTTTTCGTAGAAATCTGAGTTGATACCCAGTTTTTCAGCACGAGAACGAACCACTGTCATTGCCGCTTGAATCGACTCTTTCATCACGTCGCCAAGTGAGCCAGTTTGCGTTAGCTTACCTTTGCCCGGCATTGCTTCGGTCTCGATAGTCAGTAGATCACCACCCACTTGAGTCCACGCTAGGCCTGTTACTTGACCGATACGGTTGCTTTCATCCGCTTTACCGAAGTCGTGGCGTTGAACACCTAAGTACTCTTTCAGGTTATCAATGTTAACCGTTACAGACTTAAGATCGCTGTCTAGCAAGATGTTCTTCACTGCTTTACGACAGATCTTTGAGATTTCAC
The DNA here is from genome assembly GCF_041471945.1 of Vibrio sp. 10N.261.51.A4. Taxonomy (NCBI): domain Bacteria; kingdom Pseudomonadati; phylum Pseudomonadota; class Gammaproteobacteria; order Vibrionales; family Vibrionaceae; genus Vibrio; species Vibrio sp. 10N.261.51.A4. The sequence goes on along the minus strand of NZ_JBFRPJ010000007.1, from coordinate 32,489 downwards.
GCTCTAGGCTACGTACACCCGCTTCACGCGTGTAGTAACGAATGATGCCGATGATTGCAGAGTCTTCAATCTCAATTTCATGAGGCTTAAGACCGTTGCGTTGAACTTGCTTGTCCAGTAAATGGCTCTTAGCAATGTTCAGCTTCTCATCTTCTGTGTAACCAGATAGACGAATCACTTCCATACGGTCCAGTAGAGGCCCAGGAATGTCCATCGAGTTCGATGTTGCCACGAACATAACATCTGACAGATCGTAATCTACTTCTAGGTAGTGATCGTTAAATGCGTTGTTTTGTTCTGGATCTAGAACTTCTAGAAGTGCTGAAGATGGGTCGCCACGCATATCAGAAGACATCTTATCGATCTCATCTAATAGGAACAGTGGGTTCTTAACACCAACTTTAGACATCTTCTGGATCAGTTTACCCGGAAGTGAACCGATGTACGTACGACGGTGACCACGAATCTCAGCTTCATCACGAACGCCACCAAGTGCCATACGCGTGTACTTACGACCCGTTGCCGCAGCAATCGAACGACCTAGCGAGGTTTTACCTACACCAGGAGGACCAACAAGACAAAGGATTGGGCCTTTTAGCTTGTTGATACGGTTTTGTACTGCCAAGTATTCAAGAATACGTTCTTTAACACGCTCTAAGCCGTAGTGGTCTTCGTTTAAGATCTCTTCCGCTTTCGCTAGATTCTTTTTCACTTTTGAACGCTTAGCCCAAGGAACGCCCACCATCCAATCAATGTAACTACGTACTACTGTTGCTTCAGCAGACATTGGCGACATCATTTTCAGTTTTTGCAGTTCTTGCTCGGTTTTTTCACGAGCTTCTTGAGGCATCTTAGAGTCTTCGATCTTCTTCTTCAGAGTCTCGAATTCATCAGGAGCGTCGTCCATCTCGCCAAGTTCTTTCTGAATCGCTTTCATTTGCTCATTCAGGTAGTACTCACGCTGAGATTTTTCCATTTGCTTCTTAACGCGGCCACGAATGCGTTTTTCAACTTGCAAGATGTCAATTTCTGACTCCATTTGGCCCATCAAGAATTCCAGACGTTCAGTCACATCTAAGATTTCTAGAACGTGCTGCTTGTCTACCAGTTTAAGTGGCATGTGTGCAGCAATCGTATCAGCAAGGCGAGCTGCCTCATCAATACCGTTCAGAGATGTTAGAACTTCTGGTGGAATCTTTTTGTTCAGCTTAATAAAGCCTTCGAATTGATTGATCGCGCTGCGAACAACCACTTCTTGTTCTTTTTCGTCAAGTTCTGAGGTTACAACGTATTCTGCGTCCGCTAAGAAAAACTCACTTTCTTTGAATTGGTGAATTTTTGCACGCTGCTGACCTTCGACAAGCACTTTAACAGTACCATCAGGGAGCTTTAGTAACTGAAGAATGGTAGCGACAGTACCTACTTTAAATAGGTCGTCAATTGAAGGCTCATCAGTGTCCGCTTCTTTCTGCGCTACAAGTAGTACTTGTTTGTTAGCTTCCATTGCCGATTCAAGGCAAGTAATCGATTTTTCACGACCAACAAACAATGGAATAACCATGTGTGGGTAAACCACTACATCACGTAGAGGTAGCACGGGGATTTCGATACGCTCGGAACGTTCCAAGTTCATATATTTCTCTCTTCCGCTTTAACTTATAAAGCAGTATATGGGGCTTAAACGACTGGATTCAATGGAAGAATAAAAAAAAGGAGGTAATTGCTTACCTCCTTTTTCAATTTGAGTGACTTGTCTAAAAAAGACCTACTCTGCAACAGCTGCTTGGTTATCTGAGTTGCTGTAAATCAATAGTGGTTCTGACTCACCATTAATTACCGACTCATCAATCACAACCTTGCTTACATCAGTTGAAGATGGCAGTTCGTACATAGTTTCTAGTAGAACACCCTCCAAGATAGAACGTAGACCACGAGCGCCTGTTTTACGGTTCATTGCTTTCTTAGCAATTGCACGTAGGGCGTCTTCACGGAATTCTAATTCTGTATCCTCAAGCTCAAATAATGCTGCGTACTGTTTTGTCAGTGCATTCTTTGGCTCACATAGGATTTGGATTAGCGCTTCTTCATCAAGCTCTGTCAGTGTTGTTGTCACAGGTAGACGACCAATGAATTCTGGAATCAGACCATACTTCACTAGATCTTCAGGTTCTACTTGAGTGAACAATTCACCGATAGTTTTGGTTTCGTCTTTTGAACGCACTTCTGCGCCAAAGCCGATACCTGAACCTGTTTCTACACGTTGTTCAATCACTTTATCTAGGCCTGCAAACGCACCACCACAGATAAATAGGATCTTAGACGTGTCCACTTGCAAGAACTCTTGCTGTGGATGCTTACGACCACCTTGAGGTGGAACTGAAGCAACTGTACCTTCAACAAGTTTTAGTAGAGCTTGCTGTACACCTTCACCAGACACGTCACGCGTGATTGATGGGTTTTCAGCTTTACGAGAAATCTTGTCGATTTCATCGATGTAAACAATGCCGCGTTCCGCTTTCGCTACGTCGTAATCACATTTCTGAAGCAACTTCTGGATGATGTTTTCAACATCTTCGCCCACGTAACCCGCTTCGGTTAGTGTTGTTGCATCAGCCATAGTGAAAGGAACGTCTAGGAAACGAGCCAATGTTTCAGCAAGTAGTGTTTTACCACTACCAGTAGGACCGATAAGAAGAATGTTACTCTTACCTAGCTCTACGCCTTCAGCTGTCGTGTCACCATTACGTAAACGCTTGTAGTGGTTATAAACTGCAACTGCTAGCACTTTCTTCGCGTATTCTTGACCGATTACATAGTCGTCAAGATGCTCACGAATCTCACGCGGCGTTGGCAGCGATTCCGATTCTTTCTTAGGAAGAACATCTTTAATTTCTTCACGAATAATGTCGTTACAAAGATCGACACATTCATCACAAATGTAAACAGAAGGACCTGCGATTAACTTGCGAACTTCGTGTTGGCTTTTGCCACAGAAAGAGCAGTAAAGCAGTTTACCGCTACCACCCTCTTTGCTTTTATCTGTCATTCGCTAACCTCTTAGCCTTAACTCTCTATGCTTGAGTGTATATCAATTTGAATCACTTTGCGTTAAACAATTGCCCTGCAATTATTGACCGCGGTGATTAAGAACTGAATCCACTAAGCCGTATTCTACTGCTTGATCAGCAGACATGAAGTTATCACGATCTGTATCGCGCTCAACAACTTCTAGAGGCTGCCCCGTGTGCTCTGCCAATAGTTTGTTTAGCTTTTGTTTGATCGTTAGGATCTCTTGCGCGTGAATTTGAATATCAGACGCTTGGCCTTGGAAGCCGCCAAGTGGCTGGTGAATCATTACACGTGAGTTTGGAAGCACGTGACGCTTACCAGGAGTACCACCCGCTAGTAAGAATGCACCCATAGAGCAAGCTTGACCCATACATACTGTGCTCACGTTTGGCTTGATGAACTGCATTGTGTCGTAGATAGACATGCCTGCTGTTACGCTACCGCCAGGTGAGTTGATGTAAAGATAGATATCTTTGTCTGGGTTTTCTGATTCCAAGAAAAGCAGTTGAGCCACGACAAGATTTGCCATGTGGTCTTCCACTTGACCTGTTAAGAAAATGATACGTTCTTTTAATAGACGAGAATAAATATCGTAAGAACGTTCACCACGGGAAGTCTGTTCAACCACCATAGGAACTAGTGCGTCCATAATCGATGGCATTGTATTTTTTTCTTGGTAGCTCATATTCTTATGTCCCTAAAATAAATGGCCCGAATGATTAAATCATACGGACCATTGTTAGCAGAATTGTTGACCGTACGTCAACCTTCTACGTCAGATATTACTATATTAAGCAGGTTGCTGATTCATTAGCTCGTTGAAGCTAACTTCTTTATCAGAAACTTGAGCTTTAGCGATGATTGCATCAATAGCTTGCTCTTCTAGAGCAACATTGCGCATGTTGTTCATCATTTGCTCGTTTTGCTCGTAGTAAGCAATAACTTCTGTTGGATCTTCGTATGCTGTAGCCATCTCTTCGATGATAGCTTTAACTTTCTCGTCGTCAGCTTTTAGCTCTTCAGTCTTGATTACTTCACCAAGAAGAAGACCTACAACTACGCGACGTTTAGCTTGCTCTTCGAACAGCTCACGTGGAAGTTGGTCAGCAGCTTCAGTGTTGCCACCGAAACGTTGAGCAGCTTGTTGACGTAGAACACCGATTTCTTGATCGATAAGAGCAGAAGGTACGTCGATGTTGTTTTCGTTAACTAGACCGTCGATAGCTTGCTCTTTGATGCGGTTCTTAACAGCTTGCTTAAGCTCACGCTCCATGTTCTTACGAACTTCAGCTTTAAGACCTTCAACGCCGTCAGCAGCACCGAACTTAGAAACGAATTCTTCGTTTAGTTCTGGAAGTTCACGAGCTTCAACTTTGTTCAGCTTGATAGAGAACTTAGCTGCTTTACCTTTTAGGTTTTCAGCGTGGTAATCTTCTGGGAAGTTTACGTCGATTTCGAATTCCATACCTGCTGTTTTACCAACGATACCGTCTTCGAAGCCAGGGATCATGCGACCAGCGCCCATCTCTAGTGGGAAGTTCTCAGCTTTGCCGCCTTCAAACTCTTCACCGTCGATAGAACCAACGAAGTCGATAGTTGCACGAGAACCAGCGTCAGCAGCAGCTTCAACTTCAGTCCAAGTAGCTTGTTGCTTACGTAGAGTTTCGATCATCTCTTCAACGTCAGCTTCTTTAACTTCTACTGCTGGTTTCTCAACAGTGATGTTTTCTAGACCTTTCAGCTCAACTTCTGGGTAAACTTCAAAAGTTGCGTTGAATACTAGGTCAGCGCCTTCGTTGTTTTCAACTGGTGCGAAAGTTGGAGCGCCAGCTGGGTTGATTTTCTCTTTAACGATCGCTTCGATGAAGTGACGTTGCATTACTTCGCCCATCACGTCTTGACGTACTGCTTTGCCGTACATTTTAGCAACCATCTTCATTGGCACTTTGCCTTTACGGAAACCATCGAAACGACGGTTTTTCGCGATGTTGCGTAGTTCAGCTGTAACTGCATCTTCGATGTTAGCAGCAGGAACAGTAATATTAAGACGGCGCTCTAGGCCTTCTAGCGTTTCAACAGTAACTTGCATTATATAAACCTCAAAACTGGCTCAGTAATCTGAGCATATGAGCCGTAACTTAGCTTTAATTCAAAAGCCGACGTTGTTGGCTGCATCCTTGTGTAGTGCTCTATCCGAACACCTAATTTAAAATCGAGCATTGATGTCTGAATTGATTATTCAACCAAACACCAGACTAATCAGCGATATCTTCGTTCTTCACACGTCGATTAAAACGCAATAAAGCTTGTTTTCAGAAACAAGAAAGGTATCTCCGATTAGCCTCAGGACAGAAATTTTAGACGCGACATTCTAGCGATCTGTTTAATCTCTGTCGAGCCGTTCACCTCTGCATGATGATGAATGCTCTAAATTCGTCCAACTAAGTGATACAAAAACGATCAAATCATCACTTAGCACAACAGAAATGGGGACAATAGCGACTTTTTCAAGGGAATCGAGGGCTTTTTTTGCTAAAAACCTTAAAAAGAGATCTTGCTCTTGTTTTACCCCTCAGAGTCGATAACTTTTTCAACAATCCCCGTTACAAACCCTTAACCTACATCCATCTGTTCACTCTCTGCTTTCAGCAAAAACTACCGCTATTTGCTACCATAAACGAGAGAAGACAGGCTTGATTGTTTACCAAAGAAATCAGCGGAGAGCCTTCATGTTTCAAGCTTTTAAAATCCCAATACTGTTAATGGTCACATACAGTTTACTGATGGTGTTTGGCGGTCATTGGGTGTGGAGCACGAGCCATGAAAGTTTGTTAAATGATCATCAATCTAAGCTGGACCGCTTTTCTGTTCATATTTCAAGCCAATTGGATAAGTTCGCGCACATTCCCGAGCTGCTTTCAAAAGACAAAGAGCTGGTCGATGCCCTGCACTCTCCAAGTAACTCTGCGCAAATCGAACTCACTAATCGTTATCTAGAGCACGTAAACTCGGTGATTCAAGCATCCGACACCTACCTACTAGACAGTATCGGCACCACCATTGCAGCCAGTAACTGGAATCAACCGCGTTCTTTTATTCGTCGTAACTTTGCTTTCCGCCCCTACTTTCAAGAAGCGATTATTGGCAATGAAAATCAATATTTTGCGCTAGGTTCAACCTCTGGAAAGCGAGGCTATTATTATTCTTACCCCGTCTCCTATGCCGCCGAGATTATTGGCGTCATTGTCGTAAAGATGGATTTATCGCTGATTGAAGCAAGTTGGAAAGGCAAACAGAGTTTTTTTGTTGCTGACGATAAAGATCAAATTGTATTTATGTCGAGTAACCCTGAGTGGCTGTTCAAAAGCCTTCAGCCGCTAAGCGAAGTACAACACACTCGAATTCAAGAAAGCAGGCAGTATCTCGATACAAAAATAGAAAGCCTGCACTTCTCCGGCGATTTAGACAGTGCCACCAGTCGTATTGAGTCGCCACACAAACTCGTCCAAGAGCAGTTCTTTAGTTCTTCGCGTTTCCTAGCCGAACCAAGACTCACCATACGGGTATTTTCTCCAACCCACTTAGTTTGGTGGGACTTGGTTGCATACCTTGTGGTTTTGAGCCTAATCTTTGCGATTATTTATCTAACAATGCAGCTCAACCACCATAGACAACAAAGACGAGCACAGATAGACAGGCTGCAATCCGAAGCCAAGCAAAAACTCGAATTTCAAGTGCTTGAACGTACATCGGAGTTACATGTTGAGATCAAACACCGTATCGAAACCGAGCATGTTCTGAGGCAAACCCAAGACGAGCTCATCCAAGCCGCCAAACTAGCAGTGCTAGGGCAGATGTCAGCGAGCATCAGTCACGAACTGAATAACCCGCTTGCCGCGATTCGCAGTTATGCCGACAACGGCCGATTGTTTCTTGCCAAAGAAAAAACCGATCGTGTCGATGACAATCTATCGCGAATCTCGGCACTCACTGATCGTATGGCGAAAATCAGCCACCAGCTTCGCTCGTTCGCCAAAAAATCTACTGCAGAAGAGCTACACACCTTACAAATACTCCCAGTTTTACATTCATCGAAAGAGCTGATGAAGCCACAACTCAAGAGCGAGCGAGTTAAGGTCAACGAACTCCCTGAGACCTTTGATGCTTGCGTGCTCGCCAACGCCATTCAACTGGAACAGGTGATCATTAACCTGCTGACCAACGCGATTCAGGCGGTGGAACAACAAGATGACAAACAATTAGCTATTCTGTTAGAGATTAGAGAGTCCGACCATCAACAAGCCAATACCTTGCTAATTCATGTCGATGATAACGGCCCCGGCTTCACCTCCCCTTCTAGCGGAAACTTTTTTGAACCCTTCCATACCACCAAGAAAAACGGACTTGGACTTGGGCTATCGATTTCTCAACAAATAATCAACGGAATAAATGGCAAGCTCGTTACCGGTAGTAGCCCTCAAGGCGGTGCTCGAATCAGCATAGAGTTGCCCCTTGTTGGACATGAACAGCAAACAAAAACTCAGCAATAACCAGAATACAAAGAAGTAAAGGAATCACTATGTGTCACGTCTATTTCATTGATGATGAATCCGATCTAAGAATGGCGATTGAACAGAGCTTCGAGCTCGCCAACATTGATGCCGAATTCTTTCCCGACGCGGAGTCTGCTCTGCTCGCGATTCAAGAAAACGGCTTACCTCACGTGATCATCACTGATATCTGTTTACCGGGTCTATCCGGGCATGATCTGCTCAACACCGTAATGCACAAAGACAAAGAGATCCCTGTGATCATGATTACTGGTCACGGCGATATTTCAATGGCCGTTCAAGCCATCCAATACGGCGCCTATGACTTCATTGAAAAACCTTTCGCTAATGAACGCCTAGTCGAAACCACTAAGCGAGCGATAGAAAAACGTCAGCTCACCCTCGAGAACCTTGAGTTAAAACGTTCACTTAAAGCCAGCCAAGCACTTGGCCCAAGGATCATTGGTGACACGCAATCAATGACGGAGCTGCGGTCTATCATCACTCACGTTGCCGATACCAATGCCGACATATTGCTATTTGGCGAAACAGGCACTGGCAAAGAATTAGTTGCACGCTCTCTGCATGAACAAAGCAGCAGGCGAGAACAAAACTTCGTCGCAGTCAACTGCGGCGCAGTACCTGAAAATCTGATTGAGAGTGAACTGTATGGCCATGAGAAAGGGGCATTCACTGGCGCAGAAAGCAAACGTGTCGGTAAATTTGAATTTGCTCAGGGCGGAACTCTATTCTTAGATGAAATTGAGTCCATGCCAATGCAGGCACAAATTCGCCTGTTGCGCGTCTTGCAAGAACGCGTCATCGAAAGGGTTGGGTCTAATGGTTTAGTCCCTCTAGACATTCGAGTGATTGCGGCAACTAAAGTCGACCTAAAGAAAGCCGCTGAAGAAGGCACTTTCCGCCAAGACCTCTATTATCGACTCAATGTTGTGACCTTAGATTTACCGCCGTTAAGAAGCCGACAAGAAGATATCCCAGCACTCTTCCACCACTTCCTACTGGTCGCTGCGGCGCGTTATGGCAAGACTGCCCCTGCCCTTCCACAAAAGGAGCTGCACGCACTTTTGGCTCATGATTGGCCGGGAAATGTTCGAGAATTACGTAATACTGCAGAGCGTTTTGTACTTTTAGGTAAGCTTTCTCACTTATCAGACAGCGCCACTGAAACTACTCAAGAACTGTCTTTGGCAGAATTGGTATCTGACTTTGAAAAAAATACGTTGAAGCAGGCACTTATTGAATGCAATGGCAGTATAAAAGAGACCATGGAGAGGCTGCAATTACCGAGGAAAACCCTCTACGATAAGATGCAAAAGCACCAGCTAACGAAAGAATCTTATAAGGTAGAACCAAACTAAATTAGATTTGGGAGCAAGATCACCTATACTTATTTCGACAACAGGATGTTATGCAATAAATATAATAAGGAAGTGGTTATGGGTGAGAAAACAAAAGTGCCATCGATTACCGATACTTTCGAGATAGATGGTATTTTTTATGCTGACAATCATGTCGATCTACACACGCCAGAATTAGAGGCAAAACGCGCTTTGTATGAGCAGATAAAGCCTCATTCAAATCGTGGCAGAAATATAGATGAGGAGGTCTAGCGACCTCCTCATTTTTTATGGATTAAATTCCATGTCAGTGAATGACTCAAATAGCTACTTGGTTATGATCTCTGGTCCCATCAAGGTGGTTGGTAACCATGTTGATACCCAAGGTACGTAAGTGACGATAATCAGGAATAAGAACATCACCCCAACCCACGGCAATGCGGCTTTTACCACGTTCATCATCGACATCTTCGCGACACCTGCGGTCACAAACAAATTGAGCCCGACAGGCGGCGTTATCATCCCTATCTCCATGTTCACCACCATCATGATACCTAGGTGAATTGGGTCGATACCGAGCGCAATTGCAATTGGGAATACCAAAGGAGCAACGATGATCAGCAAGCCTGATGGCTCCATGAACTGCCCACCAATCAAGAGTAAAACGTTTACTACAATCAAAAAGGTGATCGGACCCAAGCCCGCAGATAGCATAGACTCAGTGATCATTTGAGGAATGCGTTCTTCGGTCAGTACATGCTTAAGAATCAGAGCATTGGCAATGATAAACAGCAGCATGATCGTCAGCTTGCCTGCATCGTAAAGTGTGTCTTTGGTGTCTTTATGGAAAAACGTTTGGAACACCTTAACCAAAGCAGGCTTTGTATTGTTCTTGTCAGCGAAAGGCCCCATATCTTTATAGATAAAGTTGGCAATGAAGAAGGCATACACCGCAGCCACTGCCGCCGCTTCTGTCGGAGTAAAGATGCCGCCGTAGATACCACCTAGAATGATGACAATCAGCAGCAAGCCCCAGCTCGCATCTTTCGCAGCTGCGAACATCTCGCCCCAGCCCACAAATGGCTGTGCCGGAATCTTCTTAATACGTGCTGCGATGTAGATAGCAATCATCAACATCACACCCGCCAGCAAACCAGGAATAACGCCACCTAAGAACATACGACCTACCGATACATCGGTCGCAGCCGCGTAAACCACCATCACGATGGACGGCGGAATCAAGATACCCAAAGTACCCGCGTTACAGATAACCCCTGCCGCGAACTCTTTTGAGTAACCGTTTTTGATCATACCTGCGATAACGATACTACCGATCGCCACTACCGTTGCAGGAGATGAACCAGAAAGGGCTGCGAACATCATACATGCCACAACCGACGCCATCGCCAAGCCGCCGCGGAACCAACCTACCATCGCGATAGCAAAACGGATAATACGTTTCGCCACGCCACCAGTAGACATGAAGCTAGAGGCCAAAATAAAGAAAGGAATCGCTAAGAGTGTGTAGTGGCCTGCAAATGCATTAAACAGCGTTTGTGCGACTGAAGCTAATGACGCATCTGAGTGCATCAATAAGAATATTACGCTCGATAAACCGAGGGAAATTGCAATTGGTACACCGACCAACATGAAAGCAATTACCATTAAAAATAGAAATAACATTGCCATGATTAGTCTTCCTTACCGTTAGATTTTGTACTCGACTCATTCGCTTTGTTCTGCGGAGTCGAATTCAATACCGCTGTTGCATCTTCGTCAGGGCCCGCTAGCACGTCTGCTTTCAACGCATCCAGCTCTTCTTCGGCTTCGTGTCCTGCAATCATGCGGTCAAGCTTGCCTGTGACGACTTGGTAAGCAACTTGAGCAAAACGGAACGTTAGCATTGCCATACCAATCGGCAGCGCCATATAAGGAATAAAACGTGGCAGTTTCTCGTATCGCTCGCCTTCATTCAGCCAGTCAGCAAGAAACTGAAGCATCTCTGGCATTGGAATATCGTCGGTCTCGTACCATGCGCGATCGGTCGCGAATGGGTACCAATAATTCCAAGAACCGATAAGAAGTAAGATTGAAAATGCTAGGCAGCTTGTCACGGCGATGAGCGCATACACTTTGCGTAGCTTTTCTGGGGCAAGGTTGATGATCACATCAACACCAATGTGGAAGTGTTTTTTAACGCCATAAGATGCGCCCACTAACACCATCCAAGCAAACATGAACACGGTCAGTTCCAGTGCCCATAAGATGTTGTCATTGAATGCGTATCGAAATACCACGTTGGCAAAAGTAAGTAGCGTCATTGCGCCAAGGAAAAATGCGATTAGTGACTCTTCAATCACATCCGTAACTCTTCCGACTTTGGAAAAAAGAGAGGTTTCCAGTGCTGATTCGCTAGAATTTGGTTGTTCCATTTGAGGCTTTTCCATAATTGACTCCGCTTATAATTGTTTTAATAAGGAGTGACGAATACTCGCCACTCCCTTAGCGGTGTTATTGGTTTGAAGCTAACGCTGCATCGATAAGGTCTGAACCGATGTCTTTTTCAAACTTCTTCCATACTGGTTGAAGTGCAGCTACCCATGCTTCACGCTGTTCAGGCGTAAGTGTACGAACCTCACCACCCGCTTCGATGATGTTGTTTTTGTTCGCTAGGTTAACTTTTGAAGATTCTGCGTTACGCGTCTCAGACACTTCTTGAACGATAGTGCCAAGCTGTGTGCGTACATCTTCAGGTAGGTCTTTCCAGAAGTCGTTTGACGTTACAACTAGGTAATCCAAGATACCGTGATTAGTTTCGGTCACGCCGTCTTGTACTTCAAAGAACTTCTTACCGTAGATGTTTGACCATGTGTTCTCTTGACCATCGATAACTTTAGTTTGCAAGCCACCGTACACTTCTTTGAAAGACATCTTCTGTGGGTTAGCACCCAGTTGTTCAAACTGAGCCACCAATACATCCGATGCTTGAACACGGAATTTCAAACCTTTTGCATCTTCAGGGCTGATAAGAGGTTTGTTCGCCGACATCTGTTTCATGCCATTGTGCCAAAACGCAAGACCTTGCAGGCCACGACGCTTCATCGCGTTCTTCAGCTTTTCACCAGATTCTGAGTTTTGGAAACGGTCAACGGCTTCTACGTCTTCAAATAGGAAAGGAAGGTCAAAAATGCGGTATTTCTTAGTGAACTTCTCAAATTTTGACAGCGATGGCGCCGCCATTTGAACATCACCATTTAACAGGGCTTCCAGTACCTTATTATCATCGTAAAGTGTTGAGTTAGGGAAAACTTGCATACAAGCTTTTCCATTCATTTCTGTGTTTACTCGCTCTTCCAGTAAAGAAGCGGCGATGCCTTTCGGGTGCTTATCGGTATTGGTTACATGACTGAATTTAATCACGATTTCACCAGGGTCACAGTTTGCAGCAGCATTAAAACTTGTGAGCGCCAGAGCAGATACAGACAGCAGGGTAAGAGGCTTAAACATTATTATTCTCCTTAGTAAACAAAGCAGCCCTTCAATGGGAACTGCGTGCTTTCACTAAGGCAATTAGCGCGCCATATTGACACAATTCATTAACAAGCCTTTAACCGCAAGGCTTCATCAGATCTGCCTGCAGTTGTCGCTAACTCGCTACAAAAATTAATGGGTGGAAAATGACACATAGAATATTTGTAAATGGGTGGGAGTTGACCAAAGCATCAGTGATAAATGAGGTCTGACCAAAAGCCCCTTTCACGATGATGCCTTGAAGTAATTTCAACCTATCCTGTAGAGTGCTGCACAACTTAGTCAGATTTACTGATCCACTACTTACCAAGAGTTGCTACCCATGAGTCAGATCTACCATCACCCAGTACAGATTTACTACGAAGATACCGATCACTCAGGTGTGGTTTATCACCCTAACTTTCTTAAATACTTTGAGCGTGCGCGCGAGCATGTGTTGGGCAGCGATAAACTGGCAGAGTTGTGGAATGAACATGGACTGGGGTTTGCGGTGTATAAAGCCAATATGACCTTTCAAGACGGCGTTGAGTTCGCAGAGATCTGCGATATCCGAACCTCTTTTGAGCTCGATGGCAAATACAAAACCTTATGGCGACAAGAGGTATGGCGTAAAGATGCAACCAAACCTGCCGTGATTGGTGATATCGAGATGGTTTGCCTAGATAAAGACAAACAACTTCAGCCTGTACCCGCAGAAGTATTAAAAGCGATGCTTGGCGAAACGAGTTAGCCAATATTACGAATGGCTGAGAGCGAGCCGTGTTCAAGATTAGAAGCTAAAGGTTCTAGTGTAACGAACGTAAACTCAGCCAAGTAGCTTCGATTTGGGGAAGCACTTAATCTCTAATTGCATAGGAAGCGTTGCACCACCAAGCGTCACGGCAAATCGAAACTGGTTATCCAGCCTTCCTAAACTGCATTGCCAATCTGTTGAAGTATTGTCATTTTCAGCAGCATCCAACCCTACACCGTTATGGACAATGATTCCTCCATGTAACTCTGGTCGTAAACCCGACGAATGAACTGGCAGCGTTTGTTGAGTTAGATTGGAAAAATCGAACGAAAAACTTTTCAATGATGTGGCCAACCCCTTACCTGTCGCTTTGATGTACGACTCTTTCAGTGCCCACAAATCAAAAAAACGTTCTCTTTGAGATACCTCATCCAGCTCGAGTAAATCGTTAATCTCAAATTCCGAAAAGTAATGCTTCATGATCGCCGCGATGTTGGTCGAGCTTCTTGCATGTTCTATATCCACCCCAAGCTGTAGTGGTTGCCCTTTCGTTCGGCAGACAGCAATCAGTAAATGATCTTGACTGTGGCTAATATTGAAATTCAGTCCGGTTTTGTGTTGCTGCTCTGCAATCAAGCTTGGTTTGCCTTTTTCACCATACTCAAATCGCCACTCTTCAGCCGTCAAATCAGAGTAGATCGACAGAACCTCTCGTAAGTAGTTACGAACATAGAGCGCTTGGATCTGAGATGAAGGCATTCGATAACGCTCAACCTTAGCGACTTCATCGTCGGTCAGTTTCTGTTTAAGGCACGACACATGATCAGTACCTTCATCCAAATTGCTTAGAGAACAAAGCCACAAATCAACGACTGGTGTTTCCATCTTTTGAGTACTCACTTCTTAAAAATCACTATTCATAAAGCCATCAATAAAACATCAAAACGAACAAATTTAACTCACCTATGTTTTGAGAGAAACATAGAGAATTTGGGCAGGAAACACCCTTCATATGCGGACTTAAAACTAATTTTTCAAATAATAACAAATTAAAACACAGATCACACTTAGCCTTACGTAACAGTCATCTATTAAATGTTACTTACAAAAATCTGACATAGATCTCACCAAGTCAAAAAATAGAGCATAAACACTAAAAAACTACTCATATCCATTAATTATCAATAATTTAATTTCATTAAAAATACAAAAAACAAAAGTTCAGTAAAATCATCTGGTCTGAACAGATCATAGTGGCCTCTGGGAGCATTGTATCGGCCACTCACCTCGGGTAGCCTGCTCAACCATTAAACAAATTCACACGTTTTTATTGCGGATACCTGCTTTGCATAAAGCAGTACTTTGGACAGGATTTAAATGGACATTAACCTCACATTCGAATACCCCCTTCACGCATGAAACACGTTCTCAACGTCTGCAAGTCAATGAACTTCGCACCCCCTATTTCAGTCAGGTGGCCAACTTTCGGCAGCCTTACTCTTCAGCTGCGTTTGCCCAAATCTGTTTCAGATTTATTTTCGATTCAATTAAAAGCGCAGCCTCAAAACACGACATCGCCCTCAGTGATTTCAAGTGGAGACTCATAATGAGCCAACCCGAAAAAAATACACCGGAATCAGTCGACGACACTCGACTTAATAAACGTCTTAAAGACATGCCTATTGCTATCGTTGGTATGGCAAGCATGTTTGCGAACTCTCGCTACCTAAACAAATTCTGGGATTTGATCAGCGAAAAGATCGATGCAATTACCGAAGTGCCTGATACACACTGGCGCCCAGAAGATTACTACGATTCAGATCGTACTACGCCAGACAAATCTTACTGTAAGCGCGGTGGCTTCATCCCAGAAGTTGACTTCAACCCTATGGAATTCGGCCTTCCGCCAAATATCCTAGAACTGACTGATACGTCACAGCTGCTATCTCTGATCGTGGCAAAAGAAGTACTTGAAGATGCGAAACTTCCTGAAGGTTACGATCGCGATAAGATCGGTATTACACTCGGTGTAGGCGGTGGTCAGAAGATCGCTCAAAGCTTGAATGCTCGTCTTCAATACCCTGTTTTGAAAAAAGTCTTCAAGAGCAGTGGCATCAACGACGAAGACAGCGAAATGCTGATCAAAAAATTCCAAGACCAATACATCCACTGGGAAGAGAACTCATTCCCTGGTTCATTAGGTAACGTAATTTCAGGTCGTATTGCTAACCGCTTTGACCTTGGTGGCATCAACTGTGTAGTAGATGCTGCGTGTGCAGGTTCTCTAGCCGCAATGCGCATGGCACTGAGCGAGCTGGTTGAAGGCCGCAGTGAAATGATGATCACTGGTGGTGTGTGTACTGATAACTCACCAACCATGTACATGAGCTTCTCTAAAACCCCAGCATTCACTACAAACGAAACCATTCAACCTTTCGACATCGATTCAAAAGGTATGATGATTGGTGAAGGCATCGGCATGGTTGCTCTTAAGCGCCTTGAAGATGCTGAACGTGACGGCGACAGAATCTACTCAGTGATTAAAGGTGTCGGTTCTTCTTCGGATGGTAAGTTCAAGAGTATTTACGCGCCTCGCCCTGAAGGACAAGCAAAAGCACTCAAACGTGCTTATGATGATGCAGGTTTCGCACCGCACACGCTTGGCCTACTAGAAGCGCACGGCACAGGTACTGCAGCAGGCGATGTTGCTGAATTTGGTGGCTTAAACTCGGTATTCAGTGAGAACAATGAAGAGAAGCAACACATTGCGTTAGGCTCTGTGAAATCTCAAATTGGTCACACTAAATCAACCGCGGGTACTGCAGGTTTAATCAAAGCTGCCTTAGCACTGCACCACAAAGTACTGCCGCCAACGATTAACGTATCGGCTCCGAATCCTAAACTGGATATCGGAAACTCGCCGTTCTACCTAAACACACAAACGCGCCCTTGGATGAAACGTGTCGACGGCACACCACGCCGTGCAGGTATCAGCTCATTCGGTTTTGGTGGCACTAACTTCCACGTGGTATTGGAAGAGTACACACCAGAGCACACTCGCGGTGACAAATACCGTCAACGCCAAGTGCCGCAAACTCTGTTATTCAGCGCAGAATCTCGTCAAGCACTGATCAATGAACTTAAACAGGTTTCAACTCAAACTGCAGATGCAGCGTTCAAACTGGAAGCGCTTGCTGAGCAACACGCTCTACGCGAAGTTGACGCTAAGCATGCTCGTCTTGGTTTAGTTGTAACTGACCAAGCAGACCTTCAAGCGCAACTGACTCAAGCGATTCCTATGCTTGAGAGCCAAACCAAAGCACATTGGCAGATGCCAAACGGTACTAGCTACCGTGAGTCAGCACTGATTGCTGAAAACGGCACTAGTAAAGTAGCAGCGCTATTTGCAGGTCAAGGTTCGCAATATCTCAACATGGGTCGCGAGCTTGCTTGTCATTACCCAGAGATGCGCCAACAGCTTGCTCAAGCGGACCAAGTATTTGGTCAGCACAAGAAGACGGCTCTGTCCCAAATTCTATTCCCCATTCCAACCTTCACACCAGAAGCAACCAAAGCTCAAGAAGCGGTGTTAACCAACACGGCCAATGCGCAAAGTGCAATTGGTACTGTGTCTATGGGTCAGTTCGACATCATGACTCAAGCTGGCTTCAAAGCAGACATGGTTGCAGGCCACAGCTTTGGTGAACTAAGCGCACTATGTGCTTCGGGTGTTATCTCGCAAGACGATTACTACCAACTAGCTTTCGCTCGTGGCGATGCGATGGCGGCGACACCTGAACAAGGCGACAGCGGTACTATGTTTGCGGTCATTCTAGACGCAGACAAACTTCCAGCCGTTGAAAGCTGCATCAGCCAATTCGAAGGCGTGAGCATTGCCAACTACAACGCTCCGACTCAATTGGTTATTGCTGGTCCAACAGCAACCGTTCAGCAGGCAGCCCAAGCGCTAACTGAGCAAGGCTTCAAAGCAATTGCTCTGCCAGTATCTGGTGCTTTCCACACCCCGCTTGTTGCTCATGCTCAAAAGCCATTTGCAGCTGCAATTGATAAAGCTTCATTTAGCGCTCCAACGCTGCCGCTTTACTCAAACGCAACGGGCAAACTGCACAGCAAAGACGCTAAAGCGATTAAGAAAGCATTCAAACAACACATGCTGCAATCGGTTCGTTTCAGCGAGCAAATTGAAGCGATGTATGAAGCAGGCGCGCGCGTATTCGTTGAGTTCGGTCCGAAAAACATTCTTCAAAAGCTGGTTGAGAAAACACTGGCTGATAAAAACGAAGAACTTTACGCAATCAGCATCAACCCAAGCCCTAAAGGAGACAGTGACCAACAGCTTCGTTTAGCTGCGGTTCAACTGTGCGTGACAGGTGTTTCATTAGACAACATTGACCCTTACCAAGCTGACATTGCTGAACCTGCAAAGGCATCACCAATGAACATCAAGCTGAATGCAACCAACTACATCAGCCCTGCTACTCGTAAGAAAATGGATCAATCATTGGCTTCGGGCAACGTCACCGAAAAGACTGAGATTGTTCAAGTGAAAGTTGAAGTCGAGAAAATCGTGGAAAAAGAAGTGATTAAAACAGAAATCGTTGAAGTACCTGTGGCTGCTCCTCAAGCTTCAAATGTACAACAGTCAGTTGCAGCAGCGCCAAGTGCACAAGCAGCTCAGCAACCTCAAGTGGCACAACCTGCATCGGCGACTATTCAACCAACAGCTTCAGTAACGGTTGATGAGTCTTCACTGCAATCATTCTTCAATGCTCAACAACAAGCAGCAGAAGTACATCAGCAGTTCCTTGCAATTCCTCAGCAATACGGTGACACGTTCAACACCCTAATGTCTGAGCAAGCGAAAATGGCAACAGCAGGCGTAGCAATTCCTGAGAACCTACAGCGTTCTATGGAGATGTTCCACCAGCACCAAGCTGAAACGCTAAAAGCTCACGCTCATTACCTAGAAATGCAAGCGCACAGCAACAACTCAGCACTTAATATGCTGACACAAGGTTCAGTACAAACGGTACAACCAACCTTCGTTGCGCCAGTAAATGCTCAGCCAGTGATTCAAGCTCCAGCTACTCAAACTACTCCAGCAGCTATCGTTCAACAGCCTGTAGCTCAAGTGCAAACAGCTCCTGTACAAGCTGCGCCGGTTCAAAATACAACAGTTCAGAAAGCTCCAGTACAGAAAGCAGCTCCTGCACCACAAGTAGCGGCTCAAGCGGCAGCACAGGTTGCAGCTCAGCCTGTGCCAGTTAAAGCACAACCGGCTCCTGTGGCTGCACCAGTAGCAGTACAATCAGCCGATGCTGAAAAAGTGATGCTAGAAGTGGTCGCTGAGAAAACGGGTTACCCAACGGAAATGCTTGATCTAGAAATGGACATGGAAGCAGACCTTGGTATCGACTCAATCAAGCGCGTAGAAATCCTTGGTACCGTTCAAGACGAAATGCCAAACCTACCTGAGCTGAACCCTGAAGATTTAGCTGAGTGTCGTACTCTTGGCGAAATCGTCGAGTACATGAACAGTAAAAGCATGAACAGCAAGATGCCAGCATCAGCGCCTGTGGCAGCACAGCCAAGCGCAGCCGTTCCTGTTCAAGCCGCTAACGGTCTTGATGCGAAAGTCGTTCAACAAACCATGCTAGAAGTGGTTGCTGAGAAGACAGGTTACCCAACGGAAATGCTTGATCTAGAAATGGATATGGAAGCTGACCTTGGTATCGATTCAATCAAGCGTGTTGAGATTCTTGGTACGGTTCGAGATGAACTGCCTACTCTTCCAGAGCTAAACCCTGAAGACTTAGCTGAGTGTCGCACTCTTGGCGAAATCGTTAACTACATGAACAGCAAGCTTCCAGCTTCGGCTCCTGTAGTCGCTCAAACTGCAACAACTTCAGTGCAAGCAACTAGCGGACTAGATGCAGCTGTTGTTCAGAAGACGATGTTAGAAGTGGTAGCAGAGAAGACGGGCTACCCGACTGAAATGCTAGATCTAGCAATGGATATGGAAGCCGACCTTGGTATCGATTCAATCAAGCGTGTTGAGATTCTTGGTACGGTTCAAGATGAATTACCGACTCTTCCAGAACTAAACCCTGAAGACTTAGCTGAATGTCGCACTCTAGGCGAAATCGTAGCCTACATGAACAGCAAGCTTCCAGCTTCTGCTCCAGTAGCAGCTCAAGCATCTGCGCCAGCAGTATCAAACGGTTTAAACGCAGAACAAGTTCAAAGCACAATGTTGAGCGTAGTAGCGGATAAAACGGGCTACCCAACAGAAATGCTCGACCTAGCAATGGACATGGAAGCTGACCTTGGCATCGACTCAATCAAACGTGTTGAGATCCTTGGTACGGTTCAAGACCAACTACCAACCTTGCCAGAGCTAAACCCTGAAGACCTAGCTGAGTGTCGTACTCTGGGTGAAATCGTTGCTTACATGAATACTAAAAGCATGAACAGCAAGCTAGGCGCTAATGAAGATCCTAACGCAACACCGGCTCCAGAAGTCGCTGCAGCAACTGTAGAAAGCACGAGCAACGACCTAAACCCTGCTCACGTTCAATCAACTATGATGGAAGTGGTTGCCGACAAAACAGGCTACCCAGCAGAAATGCTCGACCTAGCGATGGACATGGAAGCTGACCTTGGTATCGATTCGATTAAACGCGTTGAGATCTTGGGTACGGTTCAAGACCAGCTACCAACGCTGCCAGAGCTAAACCCTGAAGACTTAGCTGAGTGTCGTACTCTTGGTGAAATCGTTACCTACATGCAAAGCAAGCTATCCGTTGCTGCACCTGTAGCGACTGCTAAAGCTGAATCAGTAACGCCTATCGCAGAAACAGCGACAGCGGAACTTCCTCCACACAATGAGGTAGCGCTAAAAAAGCTACCAGCGGCAGATAAACTCGTCGATTGTTTCTCAAAAGACGCTTGTGTCGTGATCACAGATGATGGTCACAACGCCGGTGTTCTAGCAGAAAAGTTGACCGCTAACGGCATTCAAGTTGCTGTAGTGCGTAGTGCTCTTTCTGCCGCGTCACCTTTAAACAGTGAAATCGCAAGCTACACACTCAACAGCGTCGATGATGCTGGTGTGACTGCAGTTATTAACGACATCGAAGCAGACCTTAAAACGTCGAACAAAGTGATTGCTGGCTTCATTCACCTACAAGCTATCGTTGATGCTAAACAAAGCAACGAGCAAGCGGTTAACTTGAATGCAGACTCAAGAGCTTCACTGACGACAGCGTTCTTATTCGCCAAGCACCTAAATGGCCAACTGAATGCCGTTTCTGGTCGTAGCGTGTTCTTCACACTAAGCCGTATCGATGGTGGCTTTGGTTACCTAGATACTAAGCAATTAGCGAATGCAGAACTTAACCAAGCGGCTCTATCTGGTCTAACTAAGACACTGAGCCATGAATGGTCAAACGTATTCTGCCGTGCATTGGATGCTGACGCTTCTATTGATGCTCGTCACCTAGCTGAAGCTATCACAGGTGAACTGTTCGATATCGATACCAACACGGTTGAAATCGGCCTTAGCCATACGGAAAACGGTGAATCTGGTCGTGCAACACTGATTGCGACAACACCAGGCGCTGCACAAACTAAAAACACAGGCGCTCAACTCACCAAGAGCGACAAAGTTCTCGTAACTGGTGGCGCTAAAGGCGTGACGTTTGAATGTGCACTGACGCTTGCTAAGCAATGTAAATCTCATTTCGTTCTTGCAGGTCGTAGTAAGCATATTACTTCAGTTGAGCTACCTCAGTGGGCACAAGGTAAGCAAGAGAAAGAGCTAAAACCAGCGGCTATCGCTCACCTACAAGCAACAGGTGACAAACCAACGCCGAAGAAAGTAGATGCCTTGCTAAAACCTGTATTGAGCAGCCTTGAAATCAACGCAGCACTTGCCGCTTTCAATGAGATCGGCGCGAGCGCTGAATACCTAAGCCTAGATGTATCGAACCATGAGTCAGTAGCAAAAACACTGGCAAACTTCGAAGGCATCACAGGTCTTATCCACGGTGCAGGTGTACTGGCTGACAAGCATATTCAAGACAAAACGCTTGATGAACTGAACATGGTTTACGGCACCAAAGTGGGCGGACTAGAAGCGGTTCTTGGTGGTCTTGATAGCAGCAAGCTAAAACTGATTGCGATGTTCTCTTCGGCGGCGGGTTTCTACGGAAACACAGGCCAAAGCGATTACTCAATGTCCAACGAGATCCTGAACAAAGCGGCTCTACAGCTGTCTGCTCGTAACCCTCAAGCGAAAGTGATGAGCTTCAACTGGGGACCGTGGGACGGTGGCATGGTCAACGCAGCACTAAAACGTATGTTTACAGAGCGCGGTGTGTACGTAATTCCTCTTCAGGCGGGTGCAGAGCTATTTAGTTCTCAACTACTGAACGAAACTGGCATTCAACTGCTGGTTGGTACGAGCATGCAAGGTTCTGACAACAAGGAAGCTGCTGTAAAAAAGCTTAATGCGGAGTCTGTGCACCTTGCAGAGAGTCCGCTGAATACAAGCATTACTGTGACACGTCATCTTGATCCAAAGGCATTGCCTTTCATTCAAGATCACTGCATTACCGGTAACCCAGTGTTACCGACAGTGTGTGCCATCCAATGGATGCGTGAAGTCGCAGAGCAACTGTTAGGGGTGAACGTTAGCGTTCACAACTACAAACTGCTGAAAGGTGTGATTTTTGATACTGATGAAGTGAAAGAGCTGAAACTGGTTCTTTCCTCTGATGCTAAATCAAAAGATCAGCTAAAAGCAGTAATCAGCTGCCAAGGACGACCACAGTATCAAGCTCAGTTGCAAGTTGCCTCTGTGCAAATGTCTGAAGATGTTCAACAAGCGTCGACAAAACGCTTTGAAGCCAGCACTTCAGTACCTGTAACAACGGCACAAGCTCTATACAGTGACGGCACTCTGTTTCATGGACCAAGATTGCAAGGTATTACCTCAGTTGAGCGCTTTGACGACTTAGGCTTATTGGCTCAGTGCCAGTTGCCTCAGATTGAAAACAGCGACTGCGGATCATTTATTCCTAAGCAAGGCTTTGGCGATAGCCAACCATTTGCTGAAGATTATCTGTTGCAAGCCATGTTGGTATGGGCTCGATTGAAATACGACGCGGCAAGCCTACCGTCTGCAATCGGTGAGTTTGTGTGTTACGCACCGATGCACAATGGTGACCAAGGTTGGCTAGAACTGAGCGTGATAAAAAGCACGACTCGTTCACTGCAAGCTGATATCTCGCTTTACCACCAAGATGGTCGTTTAAGCGCAGTAATGAAAGGTGCCAAAGTCACCATCAGCAAGAGCTTAAATGACGCATTTTTGCCAAAATCTAGCTCAGCAGTGCCGAAGAAAGAAGCGACTAAGAACCCAGAAAAGGAGCAATTGTCATAGTGACTGTTCCTTCTAATAAAGCTATGCCATTGCGCATCGCTCTTTTAGCTCAGCCAGCAAACGCGGCTGAGCTTTCTGCCGACTTATTCCTCTCGTTCCCAGACATGATAACTGTTGTGGTTGATGGCAATTTTAATCAAGCACTTAGCCGTGCGATTGAGACTGTAAATCTAGGCACTGCTGCTAAACTCTGTTTGGGTTCTCACTCACCATCATTGTTGATGTTAAGTGCGCTGAATGCTGCTCAGAATAAGATTCACCCACACGCGAATTTAGCGGGCTTTGCCGAAACTCTCGATCTAGATAATGGAGATAGCGTTCAGCTTGCTCTAGAGATGTCACGCCGCCCCGCTTCAGATTTAAGCCATCAACAACAATACTCAACCCTATCTGCTTCGCAGCAGTTTAATGAGTTGTTGAATATGGTTAATGCGATATCGAGCCGTTCATTACCGAGCCATTCATTACCTAACCATTACTGGTTCACTGAGCCGAACAAAGCACGTGTTGCTGCGTTAACTTTCAGTGACGATAGCCAAAAAGCCACCAGCCTGATATTGACTCAAGCGACCGGTTTGCACGAGCCAAAGCCATTGCTATCCAGCGAGAGTTTGATGTTTGTGGTTTCTGGCTGCGAGCAAACTGAATTGGTTTCTCAGTTGGCCTCACTAAGAGCTGAGCTTAAATGCGTTAGTGATTCGGCAGACAGAGAACTTGCTATCGCCAGCTTGATGTATTCAAACCTAAGTCATTTCCAAAGCGCTCAACACAATGCTGACTGTGGTGCGAATATCGTGATTCAGGCGGCTTCAATCGATGCTGCACTGCAAGAGATCACAGCGCTAGAAAATGCGTTGCCAAAAATAATGGCTGACAATAGCCAATACAAGACTCCAGCAGGCAGTTGTTTCTCACCAAAGCCTCAAAGCAAAGGTGGCGTTGCATTTGTTTACCCTGGTGTTGGCACGGTTTATTCCGGTATGTTGCGCGATTTTCACCACCATTTCCCACAGTTATTTGCCCGCTTAGAGCGAGAAGGTGACTTGAAAGAAATGCTGCAGGCTGAAAAAACCTACGCTGAAGACTCGCAAGAAATGTCGCTCAGTGAATTAGCCATTGCAGGTGTGGGCAGTAGTTATCTGTTAACACAACTGCTGTGTGATGAATTCAAAGTGCAGCCAGATTTCGCCTTGGGTTACTCCAAGGGTGAAGCTTCCATGTGGGCTAGCTTGAATGTTTGGAAAAACCCACATGCGCTGATTGAGATGACTCAAACCAGTCCTATCTTCACTACGGCTATTTCTGGCGAACTCACCGCAGTACGTCAAGATTGGCAGCTGAACGGCGACGAAAGCATCCAATGGAATAGCTTTGTGGTTCGCAGTGATGCGCAAGCGATTGAAGCTCTGTTACCAGAGTTCCCACGCGCTTATCTCGCTATCATCCAAGGTGATACTTGCGTGCTAGCAGGTTGTGAAAGCACATGTCGTGCACTACTCAAGAAACTGGGTAAACGTGGTATTGCCGCTAACCGTGTTACTGCGATGCACACCACACCAGCGCTGAGTCAGCATAGCCAAGTGCGTGAGTTTTACACTCAACCACTGTTCGACGAGTTGCCAAAGCATATCCGCTTTATCAGCGCAGCAGGTCTACCGACTGGCGCACCAATCAATATAGACAGCGACAGCATCGCCCTTTCGATTGCCGACACTTTCTGTTCGACGCTGGATTTCACCGCGTTGATCCAAAGTGCACGTCAACAAGGTGCGCGTCTGTTTGTCGAAGTGGGTGCCGATCGTCAAACCAGCACATTGATCGACAAGATCAATCGTAGCGACAACGTAGCAGACCAATACTGCACAATCGCTTCCAATGCCAAAGGCGGTGACGATGTTGTCACGCTCATCAAATGCATTGGTCAGCTCATTACTCATCAAATCCCATTGTCTGTCGAGCCTCTTATCCAAGGGCTAGAACAACAGATCACCGCAGCTAAGCAATTAAGTGGTGTGTCTCAAGGCAGCGCAGTGAATCATCAAGGAGAGCTAGTATGAGTTCTCAATCGAAACCATCTCAATATAAATATCAGGCTCAGAATAAGCAGCAAGTGAAGTGCAATAAGATCGCGATTGTCGGTATTGCTAACCAATACCCAGAAGCTGATACGCCAAAAGACTTTTGGCAAAACTTGCTGGATAAAAAAGATTCTCGAACCACATTAAGCGCTGAAAAATTAGGTGCTGAACCTGAAAGCTATCAGGGCGTGCAAGGTGAGTCAGACCGCTTTTACTGTGATAAAGGCGGCTACATCGAAAACTTCAATTTCGACAGCAATGGCTACCGCTTTACAGCTGAGTCATTCAACGGTGTTGACCAAAGTTTCCTATGGGCTTTGGACACCAGTCGTAAGGCTTTAGTCGACGCTGGCATTGATCTGAATGCCGATGTTTTAGAGCGCACAGGCGTGATCATGGGTGCCCTTTCGTTCCCAACCACACGCTCGAACGACCTGTTTCTGCCGATGTATCACTCGGTCGTCGAAAAGGCACTACAAGCTAAATTGGCTAATGACCAGTTTTCACTGCTACCAACCAATGAAACCGCGCAAGACCTTAATCCGATCAATGGTGCTGCAGCACACAACGCCTCGAAGTTAGTGGCTGATGCGCTAGGTTTAGGCAACGTGCAACTTAGCCTAGATGCGGCATGTGCAAGCTCAGTGTATTCATTGAAGTTAGCGTGTGATTACTTGAACACGGGCAAAGCCGACATGATGTTGGCAGGCGCGGTATCCGGTGCTGACCCATTCTTTATCAACATGGGTTTCTCCATCTTCCACGCTTACCCTGACCACAGTGTGTCGGTTCCGTTTGATAGCAACAGTAAAGGTCTATTTGCTGGCGAAGGTGCCGGTGTTTTAGTCCTAAAACGTTTGGCTGATGCAGAGCGTGATGGCGACAACATCTACGCAGTCGTCAGTGGAATCGGCTTGTCGAACGATGGCCGTGGTCAGTTCGTATTAAGCCCAAATAGCAAAGGACAAGTCCAAGCCTTTGAACGCGCTTACGAAGCTTCTAACCTAACCCCAGACAGCATCGAAGTGATTGAGTGTCACGCAACCGGCACACCATTAGGTGACAAGGTTGAGTTAACCTCAATGGAGCGTTTCTTTGCTGACAAATTGAATGGTTCTAACCCGCCATTAATTGGCTCTGCGAAGTCCAACCTCGGTCACTTGCTGACTGCGGCGGGTATGCCGGGGATCATGAAGATGATCTTTGCGATGAAAGAAGGCGTGCTTCCGCCAAGTATTAACTTAGACAAGCCACTATCGTCGCCAGAAGGTTTATTTGGCTCACAGACTCTGCCAACACAGGTTCAACCTTGGCCAAGTAAAGCGGGCAACCCAGAGCGCTGTGCGGGCGTTTCTGTATTTGGTTTCGGTGGTTGTAACGCTCACTTACTGCTTGAAGCATATTCTGACACCAGTCATGTAAACCAGACTTTAGAGTCAGCGTCTCCAAGCCTACAGCCGTCTAATTTAAGCATTACTGGCCTCGCGTCTCACTTCGGTTCTCTGCAAAGTATCAACGCGCTGAGCACTGCGATTGAAACCAACAACGATGCTTTCATTGCTTTGCCTAAGAAACGCTGGAAAGGCTTAGACCAACATCCAGAACTACTGAATCAGTTTGGTTTACACGGTATTCCAAATGGAGCGTACATCGATCAATTCGATCTCGACTTCCTGCGCTTCAAAGTGCCGCCAAACGAAGATGACCGTTTGATCTCTCAGCAGTTGCTACTGATGAAAGTTGCAGACGAAGCCATCAAAGATGCCAAGCTTGTAGCAGGCCAAAAGGTTGCAGTACTCGTTGCGATGGAAACAGAGCTTGAGATGCACCAATTCCGTGGACGCGTAAACCTGCATAGCCAATTGGCTGACAGCTTTGCCAACATGGGTATTGAGCTAACACAAGACGAATACCAATCGCTAGAAACCATCGCGATGGACAGTGTGATGGACGCAGCCAAACTGAACCAATACACCAGTTTCATCGGCAATATCATGGCTTCGCGCATCTCTTCATTATGGGACTTTAATGGCCCTGCCTTTACGATTTCAGCCGCTGAACAGTCAGTTGCTCGTTGTGTCGATGTCGCGCAAAACCTGATGTCGCAAGAATCCATGGATGCAGTCGTGATTGCAGCCGTCGACCTAAGCGGCAGTGCGGAACATGTGATTCTGAAGAACAGCGTGAGCCCAGTGTCGCTTGATCCAAAATTCGGACAACCGCAAGACGGCAGTTGGAATGTGGGCGAAGGCGCAGGTGCAATTGTTCTTGTGGAAGAAGGTCGAGTAGCGAGCAACCAAGATACGGCTTACGGCAGCATCAACGCATTGGCCTTTGGCTCAAGCGAGAATAACAACGCCGTTGCTGATGAGTTACTGACTCAAGTCGGTCTGAGCTCGAACGATGTTTCTCTGCTTGAGCTTAACCATGCACCAGAGTCTTCATCATATCAGT
Organism: Vibrio sp. 10N.261.51.A4; assembly: GCF_041471945.1. NCBI lineage: Bacteria > Pseudomonadati > Pseudomonadota > Gammaproteobacteria > Vibrionales > Vibrionaceae > Vibrio > Vibrio sp. 10N.261.51.A4. The sequence goes on along the minus strand of NZ_JBFRPJ010000007.1, from coordinate 5,250 downwards.
CTTCGTCTCTAAGTTTAGCGAGCACAAAGACGACTCAAGCGAGTCAACGTGTTGGTCATTGTTCCGCTGCTTCTGGCATGGCAAGCCTGCTACACGGTCTCCTCAACCTGAACCTTGAGTCTCTGAATCCAAATATCAGATCTAAGAGCGCGATTGTTGCCAACATCAGCGAAGGACAATGTTCACAGCTGCTAATAAGCCAGTCGAGTGTTGAATCTCAATCACTATCGGTTCGTTTAAGCAGTGAACTGGCGAGTGATGCTAAACGTCAATTGGTTAAGCAAGTGACTCTCGGTGGTCGCGATATCTATCAACATATTGCCCAAACCCCAGTGACTAACTTAGCAACGATTCAACAGAAAGCTTCTGGCAAACAAGCAGCAAAAGTGGCGTCGATTCCAACGACAGCAAACATCAAAGCAGCCCTTGCGCAAAAAGAGTTAGAGAAGAAGGCATTAGCGCAGAACGCGGTAGAGCCAGTCATCGAAACTCCTACATCAGTATCCCCTACTCTGGCGCCAACTCGCCACAGTCAGCTAACAGGTAACCACAGCAATATGACTCATGTCCTATCCGCTAAAAATGGCGTATCAAATATCGACGCTAATACGGATGCAGCATCACAGCCGTCTGTAACACCACACAACCAAGCTTTTGCTCAAAATCAGCAAGCAGCTCAACAGGTACACAAAGCATTCCTGCACACTCGAGCCCAAGGCATGCAGATGGCTGATGCGCTATTAAAAGCACAGTTAAACGCAATTACGTCTGGTTTAGATAGCTCAGCCGAAACATCAACTCAGCCTGTGCAAGCTCAACCAGCTCAGGTTCAGTCAGCGCCAGTAAACGCACTTGCGACACCAGCACCAGTAAAACCTATCCGTAAACCATGTATCTGGGATTACGATGATCTGGTTGAATACGCTGAAGGCGACATCGCCAATGTATTTGGCCCTGACTACGCGATCATCGATAGCTACTCGCGCCGCGTTCGCCTACCAACCACAGACTACCTATTGGTATCTCGTGTAACCAAGCTCAACGCGACAGTGAACGAATACAAGCCAAGCACCATGACCACAGAGTACGACATCCCAGTTGATGCGCCGTATCTTGTTGATGGTCAAATCCCTTGGGCTGTAGCGGTAGAATCTGGTCAGTGTGACCTAATGCTGATCAGCTACTTAGGCATTGATTTCGAAAACAAAGGCGAGCGTGTTTATCGCCTGCTTGATTGTACACTGACCTTCCTTGGCGACTTGCCTCGTGGTGGCGATACGCTGCGTTACGACATCTCAATCAACAGCTTTGCTCGCAATGGCGACACGCTACTGTTCTTCTTCTCGTACGAATGTTTCGTTGGCGACAAGATGATCCTGAAAATGGATAACGGCTGTGCGGGCTTCTTCACTGATGAAGAGCTAGCCGATGGCAAGGGCGTGATTCACACTGAAGATGAAATCAAGGCTCGTAAACTTGCCACTAAGCAACGTTTCGACCCTATGTTGCACTGCCCTAAAACCCAGTTTAACCACCAAGAACTGCGCCACCTACTGACTGCAAACATTGCAGAGTGTTTTGGCCCGACTCACCAATCTGATCGCCACCAGCCTTCTTTGTGCTTCAGCGCAGAGAAGTTCATGATGATCGAAAAGGTTAGCCGTGTTGAACCGCAAGGTGGCACATGGGGACTTGGTCTGATTGAAGGTCACAAACAGCTAGAGCCTGAGCACTGGTACTTCCCTTGTCACTTCAAAGATGACTCAGTAATGGCTGGCTCTTTGATGGCAGAAGGTTGTGGTCAACTGCTGCAATTCTTCATGATGCACCTTGGCATGCACACGCTTGTTCAAAATGGTCGTTTCCAACCGCTTGAAAATGCCCCTCAACAAGTACGCTGTCGTGGTCAAGTTCTACCACAATCGGCAGAACTGACTTACCGCATGGAAGTGACCGAGATTGGTCTAAGCCCTCGCCCATACGCGAAAGCTAACATCGATATTTTACTGAATGGCAAAGTGATTGTTGATTTCCAAAACTTGGGTGTGATGATCAAAGAAGATGACGAATGTACTCGTTACCTGCCTTCTTTAGAAACAGCTGTCGCGACCCCTGTTATCGAAAACTTGGACCATAAAAGCTTGGGCCATACACCAGCAGTGAATCAACAAGCTTCAGCAAATGCGCCACTTATGGCTCAAATTGAAGACCTAGAAACGGCGCCAAACAAGGGTGTCGTTCCTCTTCAACATGTTGAAGCTCCGGTAACGCCTGATTACCCGAACCGCACACCCGATACGGTTCCATTCACGCCATACCACATGTTCGAATTCGCGACTGGCGACATCGAAAAATGTTTCGGCCCTGATTTCTCTATCTACCGTGGGATGATTCCACCACGTACTCCGTGTGGCGACTTGCAGTTAACCACTCGTGTCGTTGAGATCGACGGCAAGCGTGGCGACTTCAAGAAACCTTCATCGTGTATCGCTGAATACGAAGTGCCAGAAAATGCATGGTACTTTGATGAAAACAGCCACCATACCTTGATGCCTTACTCGGTGTTGATGGAGATTTCACTGCAGCCAAACGGCTTCATCTCTGGCTACATGGGCACCACACTAGGCTTCCCAGGTGAAGAACTGTTTTTCCGTAACCTAGACGGCAGCGGCAAAATGCTGCGTAACGTCGACTTGCGTGGCAAAACGATCACCAACGATTCTCGCCTGCTTTCAACCGTAATGATGGGTACAAACATCGTACAGAGCTTTAGCTTCGAACTGAGCACTGGCGGCGTGCCATTCTACGAAGGTACAGCGGTATTTGGTTACTTCAAAGGCGCAGCACTGAAAGACCAACTGGGTTTGGACAACGGTAAGGTGACTCATCCTTGGCACGTTGATAACAACCGCACGCCGGATGTAAACATCAACCTGCTAGACAAAACGACGCGTTACTTCAATGCACCTGTCTCGTCTACTGGTGAAGTACAAGAGCACTACAAATTGGCCGGCGGTCGTTTGAACTTTATCGATACCGTGCAGATCACTAGCGATGGTGGTAAAGACGGTCTTGGTTACCTATACGCTGAGCGTACGATTGACCCAAGTGATTGGTTCTTCCAATTCCACTTCCATCAAGATCCTGTAATGCCAGGTTCTCTAGGTGTCGAAGCGATCATCGAGCTGATGCAAACCTATGCGCTAAACAAAGATCTTGGCGCTGACTTCCGCAATCCAAAGTTCGGTCAAATCCAATCTGAAGTGAAATGGAAATACCGTGGTCAGATTAACCCTCTGAACAAACAGATGTCTCTCGATGTACATATCACAGCGGTTAAAGACGAAGACGGCAAACGCATCATCGTTGGTGACGCAAACCTGAGCAAAGATGGTCTGCGTATTTACGAAGTGAAAGACATCGCAATTTGTATCGAAGAAGCCCCTGCTACCGATAAAGCTTCTGGTATCAATAAAGCTTAAGCCGCCATTAGAGACAGAGAATTAGGAAAGAATTTAGTATGACAACTCAAACTACTATCAATAACGAAAAGCTATCTCCGTGGCCTTGGCAGATCGAAGAGAGCACAACTCGCTTTGATAACGCAGCAATGTCGACAATATTGAAAGACTTAAGCCTTGCTTGTTACGTCGTGAACCACCCAGAAAAAGGTTTAGGCGTCAGCCAACAAGCTGAAATTACATCGGGTGATTCAGCAAGTGCAGCGAACAGCCAACCTGTTAGCGCATTTGCTCCTGCACTCGGTACACAAAGCTTGGGCGACGAAGAGTTTCGTCGCTGTCATGGCGTAAAATACGCGTACTACGCAGGCGCAATGGCCAACGGCATCTCATCTGAAGAGCTTGTAATTGCGCTTGGTCAGGCAGGCATTCTTTGTTCATTTGGCGCGGCAGGCTTAATCCCGTCTCGCGTTGAGCAAGCGATCAACCGTATTCAAGCAGCGCTACCAAACGGCCCTTACGCGTTTAACCTGATTCACAGCCCAAGTGAACCTGCACTAGAGCGCGGCAGTGTAGAGCTGTTTTTGAAGCACAAAGTGAAAACGGTTGAGGCTTCAGCCTTCTTAGGTTTAACACCGCAAATTGTTCACTATCGTGCTGCTGGTCTAAGCCGTGATGCAAAAGGCGAAATCCAGATTGGCAACAAAGTCATCGCAAAAGTGAGCCGTACTGAAGTCGCAAGCAAGTTCATGCAGCCTGCTCCTGTGAAAATGCTGCAAGCTTTGGTTGATGAAGGTCGAATCACAGCAGAACAGATGGAGCTAGCACAGTTGGTTCCAATGGCGGATGACATTACTGCAGAAGCGGATTCTGGTGGTCACACCGATAACCGCCCTCTAGTTACCCTGTTACCAACGATTCTTGCGTTGAAAGAACAGATCCAAGCTCAGTACCAATTCAAAACACCGCTGCGTGTTGGTTGTGGTGGTGGCGTCGGCACGCCTGACGCAGCTCTAGCAACGTTTAACATGGGCGCGGCATACATTGTTACTGGTTCTATTAACCAAGCCTGTGTTGAAGCTGGCGCGAGCGAACACACACGTAAGCTGCTTTCGACAACTGAAATGGCTGACGTGACTATGGCTCCGGCAGCAGACATGTTCGAAATGGGCGTGAAGCTGCAAGTGGTTAAGCGCGGTACCTTGTTCCCAATGCGTGCAAACAAGCTTTACGAGATCTACACACGCTACGACTCCATTGAAGCGATTCCAGTAGAAGAGCGCCTGAAACTTGAGAAGCAAGTATTCCGTTCAACACTGGATGATATTTGGGCGGGGACTGTGGCGCACTTTAACGAGCGCGATCCTAAACAGATAGAACGCGCTGAAGGCAACCCAAAGCGTAAAATGGCGTTGATCTTCCGTTGGTACTTGGGTCTTTCTAGCCGTTGGTCAAACACCGGCGAACAAGGTCGTGAGATGGATTACCAAGTATGGGCTGGCCCTGCACTTGGCGCATTCAACGCGTGGGCAAAAGACAGCTACCTAGATGATTACCAGCAGCGTAATGCGGTCGACCTTGCTAAGCACCTGATGCACGGTGCGGCTTACTTAGCACGTGTTAACCTGCTGACTTCGCAAGGCATCAAGCTTGATCCAGAACTAGCACGATGGAAGCCAACTCAAAGAATGGCGTAAATGACCTAAATGGACTGGTTGACGAGTAACTAATTACTCAGCGACAGGAAACAAAAAAGCGACCTTATCGGGTCAATGCCGTTCGGATAAGC
>NZ_JBFRPJ010000006.1:142006-161311 GCF_041471945.1 Vibrio sp. 10N.261.51.A4 | reverse complement strand
TAATTACGCAACAAAGCCAAGGAAAGCAGAGTTATTGTAAGCAGCTTGATTTTCATATGTGCTCCCATTCAAAGTCTATTTACAAAATGAGAATGTGATTCGTTGAAACTGAATAAAGCGTAATTCATGCTTACAGTGGCATATATAAACTTTCGAATTAATTACTGAAGGGAATTGATTAACTAAGGTTGGTAGGATTCGGTCAAATACTAATTAAATTTCATATGAACAACTAAATATTTTCAACTTTAAGTTTATAGCTGTTCGTAAATTCAAGGCCTAGGATTTCGATAAGACAAAGGTTCACTCATTCCCTACGCAGTTTATTTTCGTAGGGATCATAATCACGAACACTTTAAGGTAAAGATGATGGTAATTGGGAAAGCATCACTTATCAGCTTAACTTGTTTATATTTTTTATCAGGAGGTTTTAATAATGCTATCGCGTCAGATATAGAAGGGGATTTTTTACATAATGTTAATCAAGATATAGTCAATGATTATAATTATTTAGAAAGCTTCTCTTCTGGAGATTTAGATAATTATTCAGAATTAAATATATCTAATGCTACTGATTCAATAGCAATAATAAAGCAACGCAGTCCTGGTATTACCGCGAACAACAGAGCGAAGATAACGCAAAGCGGAAGTTCTAACTCCGCATACATTGGTCAAACAGGGCGCAATAATACCGCCTTAATAGACCAGAATGGTTCAAATAACGATGCCGCAATTGGGCAACTCGGAGTAAATTCTGAAGCGCTTATTTCCCAAGACGGCAACGACTTTGCTTTAGTGAAAGCGTCTAGCTCAATGAGAATTCACATCAATCAAGCCAATTAGCGCGCAGTATGGAAAGCTTGATTCACCGTTGCTTCTCGATGAAGTAACAACATAGTCGACATGGAAATGTATAAGGATACAACTTATGAAAGTTACACAAATTGGAATTATAGTCGGTGCTATTCTGAGCTTTAATGCAGCATACGCAGATAATTTACCTGCTCCTTTTCCAGCCTCTGAGCCAGCGTTGGGGACAATAGAAGGAACAACCGATCTTGGCATATCATCGACAGTAGCCGGTATTCAACCTTTAGCGATGGATAATACTGCCGTTTGGCAAATGGGTAGTGGCGATAATGCCAATGTCACCATTAACCAGAACACGTCTGGTGTTACTGATGGGCATGTTGCACTAGTTGACACACATGCTAGCTATAACTCTGACGTAGTGGTTCAACAAGATGGCAATCTCAATGAAGCTCACGTTAAGTTACGCTATGTAAACAACAACGCCTGGGTTGATCAAGATGGTGTTAGTAACCAAGCCCAAATTACAGTTCAACCTTATGGTCGAAGCAATGATTTACGAGTTACACAAGTGGGTAACGAGAACATCTCTGTCGTCAATGCTCTAGGTGGTGCTGACTACAATGAAGCTGATGTGAATGTCTCTGGTAACTCCAATACAACCTATACCGAGTTTAGTAACGCGAGTGTTGATAATAATGATGTAGACATCGATATCAGCGGCGATAATAACTATGTTCAAACGATAGTCAACACCGATGTTGGTGGTGGCGACGATAACTATGTCGATATCGATCTCGTGAGCAGTAGCGATAACCGAGTATTCACGTTACAAACAGGATCTCATTCAGATGCCATTGTTAGCTTAACAAACAGCAGTTCAAACCAATTTATGATTGAACAAACCTCTTATGATACTGCTCTCGTTTCAGGTAATGGCGCAATTGGTAATGTCGGTATAATTTATCAGAATTAATATGATAAAGAGTGCATATATTAAAACGGCGTTGATCGCCGTTTTATTTATTTCTTTCCATTTTAATGGATTTTCTTCTGATTTAAATTCAGTACAGTGCCTGATAAAAAATAAAAGTCTTATTCTGACCATAAATAACAGTGTGGCATCTTCATTAACGTTGAGTACGAACACCAACTCTAATTTCAACCAGAATACGAATAGTGGTATTACAACGTTGATTATTAATATAAATCAGTTTCCTGCCACTATAAAACTTCACCCAAACAAGGGGATCTGGAAAATTCATAAAGACTGTACAATCAATAAAATAAAACCATAAATCTCGGTAATTCCCTCTTTCTACTTAAGTATTATTTTACCTTCGACAATACTATTAAATTAATTTCATAAATTTGATGAATAATTAGCTTTAAAAATTAGCAAAATAACAATACGTGCTTTAAACTAAAACACCTAAAGTTCAAGTAATGAGTTAAGAAAAGGAGTTCCACATGGCTAAACTGGAGGCTCATAACACCATTTTACTTGCGGAGAACAATTTACAATCGATACTACTAAAAGAGTCTATAGAACAGAAAGTTAACCTGAACATAAAACTCATATCACCGGAAAGGCTCAGTGCTAAATCCCTAAAAAACGATGACTTAGTTCTGATTATTATTGATTTCCCGACAATGAGTAAGCAATACATTGAGAAATACCAGGATCTCAGAGATGACGTAGCAAGTGATGTCCATGAAGTGCTACTCAATACACCAGGCGATTTCCCGCACTCTGAAATGCTTAAATGGCAGTATCTTGTCGGCATTTTTTATACGTCGGACACGCTTGAAAAGCTCGTGGCCGGCTTTAACTGCATTTTGCAAGGCGAGATGTGGATGAGTAGAAAGCTCATTTACCAGTACATTAGCTTCTACAGAGAGAGGCAGTGCGCGAAAACCAGTCCTTATTACCTCAAGCTGACCAAACGCGAGCAGCAGATCATTAAGTTACTCGGTGATGGAGCATCTAACACTCAGATAGCAGATACCCTCTATGTCAGTGAGAATACGGTCAAAGCACACCTTCACAACACGTTTAAAAAAATCAAGGTGAAGAATCGCTTACAAGCTTTGATCTGGGTTAAGAACAACGTTGCGACAAATGAGTTTGTCCAATAGACCTAACTCTCTGCCCTCAACCATAAACAGTCAATGCAGTTAGAATGTAGAAATCCCAAATACAAAAAAGCCGTAGCATTTCTGCTACGGCTTTTTCTAATGTGGTCGGTGAAGAGGGATTCGAACCCCCGACCCTCTGGTCCCAAACCAGATGCGCTACCAAGCTGCGCTATTCACCGAGATATCTAACTGGCTCATTGCCTGTCGATGGAGCGTATAATACGGGTTCTGAATTTATCCGCAAGGGCTTTTTCTCATATTTATTGCGATTTTGAATCGTTCGAACAAAAGACATACAACAACGAGCATGATGTGACGAAAAACACACAGTTACCAACAAGTATTTAACTTATGAAACAGAATTGATCCAGATCAGTGAATTGATAATGCTTGTTAATACACTAAGCCATGTCATATAACTTTGAGGTATACACATGGACTTTTGGCTAGATCTCCTATTTGGTAATGCGGTGGGACTATCTTCAATGATAGTAATCTTCGGGGCTCTGGGTCTCATGATGTTTTATGGAGGCTTCTTCATATACAAAGTTATGACTGAAAAATCTCCTCACTAGAATCGCTCTGCCTAAATCATTTACTTTTAAGTATTCTTTTACTTTATAAGTAAATGTCAAAACGCTTTGCACCGGAGCAGACTTATTGTCTTCTCCGGTTTTTTCATTTTTAAACCTAACCTCAACTTAGGTATACTTACCCTATCCTTCTCCAACTTGAGATACACACTATGTCTCATGATGATGACTTAGATCTATTCCAAGAAATGATGGGCGATGTTAAACGTATCGACCATGACACCGCTGAACACCAGAAAGTACACCGAGTCACCGAATCTCACCTTGCTAAGCGTGAAGCCGCTATGTGGCTGTCTGACGACGAGAAAGACTACTTATCATTAGACTATTCGCCAATGATCAAGCCAGACGATGTTGTTGCTTATAAAAAAGACGGTGTACAAGAAGGCGTATACAAAAAGCTGCGCCTAGGAAAATACCCTATTCAAGCCAAGCTCGACCTTCATAGGAAAACACTGAAAGACGCACGTAACGAAGTGCTTTCATTTTTGCGTCAATGTTTAAGAATGGATGTTCGTACCGTCATCATTGTTCACGGTAAGGGTGAGCGTTCGAATCCACCTGCAATGATGAAAAGTTACTTGGCAAATTGGCTTACGCAAATCAACGATGTTCAATGTGTTCATTCTGCTCAGCAATTTCATGGTGGTACGGGCGCAGTCTATGTCATGCTCAGAAAGAGTAATGAGAAAAAGCTAGAGAACAGAGAGCGCCATCAAAAGCGCACCAGTTAATCGGTTGAGATAGATAAATGAGCTAGTAACGATTTTGCATCAAGATCGATATTTCGTGCCTAGACTCACACCAAGTGCTAAAATTGCGTCAGTTAACGAATTCCAACTCAAAGCAACTATCCAAAGGTTGCTTTTTGTTTATCTATATTTCCGTTGTGAAACGCTAAGAGAATATCATGTCACAAGAATCCCAAGCTAAACGCCTTAATAAATACATCAGTGAAACTGGTTTTTGCTCACGCCGCGAAGCCGATAAGCTCATTGATGCAGGCCGAGTTACTATTAACGGTAAGATCCCTGAAATGGGTACTAAAGTCTTGCCAGGTGATGATGTTGAGATCGACAATAAGCCTGTTCGCTCAAAAGAGAAGCCGATTTACATTGCTCTTAATAAACCAACAGGTATCACCTGTACGACTGAGCGTGATATTCCTGGCAACATCGTCGACTTTATCGGCCACCACAAACGTATTTTCCCGATTGGTCGTCTAGATAAGCCTTCTGATGGCCTTATCTTCCTAACCAATGACGGCGATATCGTAAACAAAATCCTACGTGCAGGTAACAACCACGAGAAAGAATACGTGGTGCGTGTAGATAAGCCGATTACGACGGAATTCTTGAAGCAAATGGGCGCTGGCGTTCACATTCTCGATACAGTCACTTTGCCATGTAAAGTAGAGAAAGAGACAAAATTCTCATTCCGAATTACGCTAACACAAGGCCTTAACCGCCAAATTCGCCGTATGTGTGAAGCACTCGGTTATGAAGTATTTAAGCTACGCCGTGTTCGTATTATGAACATCTCATTAGACGGTATTCCTAACGGAAAATGGCGCTACCTGAGCGAAGAAGAGATCACTGAGATCTTAGCGATGTGTGAAGGCTCAGTAAGTACGGAAGATGCGTCAAAAATGAACGCGAAAGGTCAACGCATTCGTAAAGCGACTGACGCGAAACTTTTTGATAGCCGTGAAGAGAACCAAGCTTCAACAGCGCGCCGTAATCAAAACGAGAACCGTACTCGCACTTACCGCGGTAACAATGCGGATGAATTCCGTCATGCACCTAACTCAAAGCGTGGCCGCAATTCATCGAACAGTGAAAGCGGTGGTAATACCGAAAACTGGAAATCGAACTCTCGTTCAGAGCGTTCTAATTCAGATAGAAACCGTTCGGATCGTAATCGTACCGATCGCGACAATAATGATCGTAGAAGCGGTAAACCGGCAAACCGCAGCCAAGATTCAAACAGACCGAATAAACCTGCACCAAAGCGTGTTGGTGGTACTTTAGGTCTGAAGAAGTAGTCAGAATCAGTAAGACGAGACACTCGATATAAAAACGCCCACTAGATTAGTCTAGCGGGCGTTTTTGTTTGTCATTCGATAGTTTTATCATCATGACAACGACAATCTATAAACATAGATCGGCAAACTGGCCGCGAGTGAGCAATGCTAAGTCTTTTGGATCTAACTCAATCTCTAGCCCACGCTTACCTGCACTCACACATATCGTTTCAAAATCTGTCGCACTGGAATGAACGAAGGTAGGCAGTGCTTTCTTCTGTCCAAGCGGACTAATGCCACCAACAACATAGCCCGTGGTTTTCTGAGCAATCTCAGGATTGGCCATCTCTGCTTTTTTGCCTTTCGCTGCTTTAGCGGCAAGCTTTAGATTTAGCTTCTGGTCGACAGGAATAACGGCAACCGCCAAATCTTTCGCCACACCATTCAAGCAGAACAACAGCGTTTTGAATACACGTTTGGGATCTTGACCAAGCGCTTCAACGGCTTCTAAACCATAGTTCGTATTATTCGCATCATGATGATACTGGTGCACACTATGAGCGATTTTCTTTTTCTTGGCGAGATTGATTGCAGGGGTCATAACAAATCCAAACGATAGATAAACAAAAAGCGACGCCGAGGCGTCGCTTTAGTTAAATTTATCATGGTGCTAGAGTCAATCTAATTTAGCACCTATTGATACAATTACTTGTAAACCATTTGGCCTGAAGGCGCGTACTTGTTCACGTCAACCGGGCTGTTTGCTTCTAGGTACTCTTTCAGTACTTCAGCATCAACAAAACCAGTATTTACGTAACCTGGGTGGTCAGACAGTTTAGGGTAACCGTCACCACCAGCAGCGTTAAAGCTTGGTACTGTGAAACGGTATGTTTCGTCTAGACGAAGCTGTTTGCCACCGATGAATACATTCGATACTTCACCGTTTGCTACTGTCATTGAGATACCAGCAAACTGAGCGTAAGCACCAGAATCGATTGGTTTAGTTGCCACTACATTTAGGTAATCTAGAACTTCTTTACCCGTCATGTCTGTGTAAGTCAGGATGTTTGCAAAAGGTTGTACTGTTAGCACGTCTTTGTAAGTGACATTACCGGCTTCAATTGAGTCACGAACGCCACCAGAGTTCATCACAGCGAAGTCTGCTTTTGCACGCTCCATGTGAGAAGTCGCAATTAAACGACCTAGGTTGGTCTGTTGGAAGCGAACGACGTTACGATCGCCTTCAAGCTTGCCATTTGTTTCAGCAATCTTAACTTCAAGTTGTGCTTGACCTTGCTCTTGGAAAGGACGTAGGAATTCAAGTAGCTCTGGGTCTTGTGCGATTTCATCTTGAATAAGAACACGTTGCTTCTTACCGTCGATCTTAACTTTCTTCTTAAGGTTAACTGGAATCAGGTCGTAGCTCACCATCTCTAGCTCGCCATTACGGAATTCGTAATCAGCACGACCTACGTACTTGCCCCACTCGTGAGCTTGAACGATGTAAGTACCGTTCTGTACGTCAGGCTTACACTCATCACCCGGCTTGAAGTTTTTCTTCGCAACGTTAGGGCCTTCCATACATACAGGCTCTTGAGAGTGACCACCAACGATCATGTCTAGATCGCCTTCGTTTAGGTAACGAGCAAGTGCGACATCACCCGGAGCATTAACACCACGTTGGCCATTTTCGTAGTGACCCATATGAGTCACAGCAAAGATTAGATCCGGTTTTTCTGTTTCTTTAAGTTCAGCGATTAGCTTCTTCGCTTCTTCTTTAGGATCACGGAAGTCGATGCCTGCGATAAATTCAGGGTTACCAATCTTTTGGGTATCTTCAGTTGTTAAACCAATAACCGCAATCTTGATGCCTTGCTTTTCGAACATCTCGTAAGCTTGGAACTTACGTTCACCTGTCGCTTTATCGTAGATGTTTGCAGATAGCATTGGGAAGTTAGCCCAGTCGATCTGCTTTTGTAATACGTCTAAAGAGTTATCAAACTCGTGGTTACCCAATGCCATGGCATCGTAACCAATTTTGTTCATACCTTTAAAATCAGGTTCTGCGTCCTGAAGGTCTGACTCTGGAACACCCGTGTTGATGTCACCGCCAGATAGAAGCAACACGCTACCGCCTTCTGCTTCAACTTCTGAACGAAGTTGGTCAACTAGCGTTTTACGTGCAGACATGCCGTATTCGCCATATTTATTCTGCCAGAAACGACCATGGTTATCGTTTGTGTGAAGAATCGTTAGCTTGTAAGTTTCGTCTTGGTTCCAATCATGAGCTGATTGAGACGCACACCCAGCTAGAGTAGCTAGAATTGCAGCACTTAGTGCTGTCTTTAGAATAAGGCGTTGCTTCATTGTCATACCTTTGAACTTTTTAGGGAATCCACTGCTTTTTATAATCTATTGCGACCCCTTTCCTGGAGTTCGAACAATAAGACTTCAACATGACTAATCTTAAATTAACATTCTAGATGTAACACGACGATTTCATATTTATGTCGAATTGGTCACACATAGGTCAACAGTTAAGTGTAACAAAATTATGAGATTACACTCAAACTTCCCCTGCATCACAAGCAATCGTTTACTTACAAAGTGTGATGAATATCAGTAATTTACTGCAAACAGGACTGACCTCACACTCATATAAGAGTTTCTTAGGTAATAACCCGCCACGTTAACAACTCTTTAAATGAACGGTTTATGTTCGGCTGCTTTTACGAGATTAAAAAAAGCCCAATTCAGAGAACTGGGCTTTCTTAGATCAACTTTGTTAAATAACGTTTCCGTTACTTCACATCCATCTCAATTATTTAATATCAATATGCTCAAAGCCTTTGATAAGGTCATCAAGTGCTTTCATCTGCTTCAAGAACGGCTCTAGTTTGTCTAGAGGTAGCGCAGATGGGCCATCACAACGAGCTTGGTCTGGGTTTGGGTGAGCTTCAATGAACAGACCCGCAATACCCGTAGCAAGACCCGCTTTAGCAAGTTCAACCGTTTGCTCACGACGACCGCCAGATGCAGCACCTGATGGGTCACGCATTTGTAGAGAGTGCGTCACGTCGAAGATGATTGGGCTACCGTTTGAAGACTTCTTCATTACGCCAAAGCCAAGCATATCCACAACAAGGTTATCGTAACCCATGCAAGCGCCACGCTCACAAAGGATGATGTTGTCATTACCGCACTCAGCGAACTTATCAACGATGTTGCCAACTTGATTCGGGCTCATGAACTGAGGCTTCTTCACGTTGATTACTGCGCCAGTCTTAGCCATTGCTTCAACAAGATCAGTTTGACGAGCTAGGAATGCAGGTAGTTGGATTACATCAACCACATCCGCAACTGGCTGAGCTTGAGCTTCTGTGTGGATATCAGTAATGATCTTCACGCCGAAAGTATCTTTCAGCTCTTGGAAGATTTTGAGACCTTCTTCCATTCCTGGACCACGGTATGAATGAACTGAGCTGCGGTTCGCTTTATCAAAAGACGCCTTAAATACGTAAGGGATGCCCAGCTTCTCGGTTACTTTTACATAGTGCTCACAGATCTGCATAGCAAGATCACGAGATTCAAGAACGTTCATGCCTCCAAATAGCGTAAATGGCTTGTCGTTAGCAATTGGCATATCGCCAATGTGAACTGTTTTTTGTTCCATCATATTCTCTCTAAATAATTATTAATTAGTGAACTACCACTGTCTTTTCGTTCATGACGTTCACTTGAGATTTCAGTAACTCAGATGCAGGGTCATCTGGGCATTGGTCGATAAAGTATTGATAATCGGTTACGGCCACTTGGTGACAGTCTAGCTGCTGATAGATAAAACCGCGGTCACGGATTTCATACGGATCATCCGGCACAAACGTTAACGCAAGATCGGTACACTTCAATGCAAGTGTATAACGCTCTTCTCGCAGCAGTGCACTCTTGAGCAGGGCTAACCACTTACCAATAATCGTTGGGTGGTCGGCGACTTCTAGGTGCTCAGGTTTCACCTTAGCTAATGGGCCATCATGGCCAATTAGCCATGCTCGCAGCGTTTGTTCGCCAACGTACTCACCGTTATAAGGGTTAATGTAGGCCGCAGCTTGCCCGTACCAACTTACTTTAAGTAAGAATTGAGTCGGAAAAGAGACGCCCTCTACAGGAAAGCCTAGCTTGCGACCTAGAAAAAGAAAGATCGCCCCCAGACTCACTGGAATGCCTTTCTTTCTCTCAAGCACTTTATCGATGAACGCGTTTTCCGAAGAGAAATACGCATCTTTATCGCCAGCAAAGCCCCATTCATAAAAGAATAGTCGAATAAAAAATTCAAACTTCTGCTGTTCATCGGTTTCATTAACCAAAGCAAACTCGGCGTCTTTTAACAATCTCGCCAGCTCTTGCTCTGCCCAACTGTCTTGAGTTTCTGGGTTAATCGCTTTATTTAAGATCAATGCACCTTCAGCTAATTCTAGCTGGTCAAAGTCTTCATCAAAAAATTCGTACATAGATAGTTAACCGAAATAAGGAGATAATTAACCGAAAAATGTTGGTGTCTTGGTCATTGCGATTTTGCCTGCCATCGCTAACCAGCCTAGCGCACCAAAGAAAGAGAATACTCTCAGTAGCTTGTTTTTACCTAGCTTAAGCGCAAAGAAACCTAATGCGATGTAAGCCATAACACAAGTTAGTTTTTCGGTTAACCATGGTGCTGCTGGTGTAAATGGAATAAAGCCAGTGATGAAAATCAAACCAATACCCGATAGCAATAGCAACGAGTCATTGATATGAGGGAAACGCTGCAAGAAAGGATGCTTAAGCTTAGGTGAGTTAGCCATCATAAGAGCGAAACGAATCGAGAGAAGTAGCGCACTTATAGCAATCGTTAATAGGTGAAAATGTTTTAGACCTTCGTACATGGTATTCCTTTATATTTTTATATGTGCTTTCGTTAACACGAGCCTCACAATACCCGTTAATGCTCTGTAGTTCTGCATAAAATCTCTGTATTTCTGCGTTAAATGCATTATCGGGTTAAATGTATTGTCGAGTTAAAGGTATCAATTTAGCAAGTTCATCATCCATTGCTCACAAGACGATTAACAATCACTAACTATGAACAGTAACGACCCAATGTCACTCGGTCATTACCACCGTAATCTTTCTCTGTGACAACATCGAGATAACCGAGCGCCTGCATAATCTCACGAACTGCCAAACCTTGGTCATAGCCGTGTTCAAATGCTAACCAACCTTCATTTTCCAAAAAGCCACGTGCGTTTTCAGAAATGTATCGAATATCTGCAAGCCCTTTCTCTTCAGCAACCAGTGCTGTGATCGGCTCAAAACGCACATCGCCTTGAGACAAATGAGGATCATTCTTCTCAATGTATGGCGGGTTAGAAACAATCAGAGAGAATTTCACAACGCCTTCAGAGCTCAAAGGCTCAAACCAACTACCATGCAAAAAAGTCGCATTGGTGATGTTGAGACGCTGTGCATTCTCTGTCGCAAGCTGCTGCGCTTCAGGGCGAAGATCAATACCCGTCACCTGTCGATTCGGCATCTCAGACGCCAATGCTAACGCGATAGCACCTGTACCTGTCCCTAAATCGAGAATCGCGCCTTGCTTGCCAAAGGTTTTATCCAACGCTACTTCAACCAAACGCTCGGTATCTGGGCGTGGGATTAATGTAGAAGGGGAAACTTTTAACGGCAGTGACCAAAACTCACGCTCACCGATAATGTAAGCCACAGGCTCACCGGTTAAGCGACGTTTTAGAAGGGCATTGAATTCAGACTCTTGCTCAGAGGTGAGATGCTTCTCAGGCCAAGTCAGTAGGTAAGATCTTGGTTTATCTAAGGCGTGACAAAGCAGTACCGCGGCATCAATAGAGGGTGATGTGTTATCACCCTCTTGAAGCTTTACGATTGCTGCTTTTAAAGCACTTTCAACCGTATATGCTGACTGCATACTGGTTAGTTGTTCTCTGCAAGTGCAGCAAGCTGATCGGCTTGGTGCTCTTGAAGTACAGGATCAAGCAAGCTTTGCATGTCACCTTCAAGTACTTCGTTAAGACGGTAAATTGTAAGGTTGATACGGTGATCCGAAACACGGCCTTGTGGGTAGTTGTACGTACGAATACGGTCACTACGGTCACCCGAACCTAGTAGGTTACGACGTGTATCAGAAACCGCTGCCGCGCGGCGCTCTTCTTCTGCTTGAACAATACGAGCAGCAAGAACAGCCATCGCTTTCGCTTTGTTTTTATGCTGAGAACGCTCGTCCTGACACTCTACTACTGTACCCGTTGGTAAGTGAGTAATACGGATTGCTGAATCCGTGGTGTTAACGTGCTGACCACCCGCGCCTGATGCACGGAAAGTATCAATTTTAAGGTCGCCCGCTTTGATTTCTGGAAGATCCGCTTCTGGGATCTCAGGCATAACCGCAACCGTACATGCTGACGTGTGAACACGGCCTTGAGATTCGGTTTCAGGTACACGTTGTACACGGTGACCGCCTGACTCAAACTTCATGGTGCCGTAAACAGCGTCGCCACTAACCTTAGCGATCATCTCTTTGTAGCCGCCTTGTTCAGAAGCATTGCTGCTCATAATTTCAACGCGCCAACCTTTCTTCTCAGCAAACTTAGAGTACATACGGAACAGGTTGCCCGCGAAGATACCTGCTTCATCACCACCCGCACCTGCGCGGATTTCTAGGAAACAGTTACGCTCATCGTTTGGATCTTTTGGAATAAGAAGAATCTGTAGCTCATCAGTCAGACGCTCAATTGCTGCTTTCGCATCTTTGATTTCATCTTGAGCCATTTCACGCATTTCTGCGTCGTCTTCGTTTGCCATCTCTTCAGCAGCTTCTAGATCTTCTTTCGCTTGCTGGTATGACTGGAAGCAAGCTGTCACTTCTTCAAGTTGAGAGTATTCTTTCGAAAGTGCACGGAATTTGTCTTGATTCCCGATTACATCTGGATCACCAAGTAGGTGTTGAACTTCTTCATAGCGTTCAACAAGTGTTTCAAGCTTTACTAGAATCGAGGCTTTCATAATGTCTTATCTTGTTGGAGGTCTAATATTATTGAGGGTTTTCTAAGCCCAAACTCTGTCTAATGACCATTAATTTTGCAGGTTCTCCTTGCTCAGCTGCACTTTGAAGTGCGCGCGTTGGAGCATGGATCAATTTGTTTGTGAGCTTATTGCTGAGCTCGAGTAAAACTTTTTCAGGGTCACCGCCAGCGGCAAGCGATTGTAAACTTTTACTTAATAATTCTTCGCGGATTTCGTTAGCCGATTTACGGTAATCTCGAATACTGTCTACCGCTTGTAAAGAGCGCATCCAACTCATGAACGCGGCACTTTCTTCACTGACGATCGCTTCAGCTTGAATCGCTTCAACTTTACGTTGTTCGATATTGCCATCAACAATCGACTGCAAATCATCAACCGAATAAAGGTAGGCATCATTTAGATCACCAACCTGCGATTCCACATCACGTGGAACGGCAATATCAACCAATAACATCGGCTGATGCTTTCTTGTTTTTAGAGCAGTCTCAACCATACCCTTACCGATAATAGGCAATGGACTTGCGGTTGAGCTAATTACGATGTCCGCTCGATGAAGATGATCAGGGATCTCATTCAAGCTGATCACTTCAGCACCAAATTCTTCTGCTAGCCCTAGAGCACGTTCTCGAGTTCGGTTCGCCACAATCATTTTTGTACAGCCATTCGCCGAAAGGTGCTTAGCCACCAGCTCAATGGTTTCACCCGCACCAACCAGTAACACGGTTGAATCTGCGATGGATTCAAAAATATGCTTGGCTAAGGTACAGGCTGCGTAAGCTACAGAAACCGCGCTTCCGCCGATTTCAGTTTCAGTTCGAACACGCTTCGCAACAGAAAATGATTTCTGGAATAGTTTTTCCATTGAAGCATCAACGGATTTGTTCTCTCGCGAGTCCGTATACGCTTGCTTCACCTGACCTAAGATCTGCGGTTCACCCAAGACTAAAGAGTCCAAACCACAAGCAACGCGCATTAAGTGTTTAATCGCCGCCTGCTCTTCATGGATATAAAGGCTTGGCTTTAGCTCTTCTGGGCTAACTTGATGGAAAACCGACAACCAATCGATGAGTTTGTTTTTAGCCACGCCTTTAACGTCGCAATACACTTCAGTTCGATTACAGGTAGAAAGTATGACACTTCCATTCACGTGTGCATTTGCGTTAAGTTGCTTGAGTGCCTCAGATAATTTATCTGGACCAAAAGCGACTTTTTCTCGCAATTCAACCGACGCTGTATTGTGATTGATACCTACGGCAAGCAAAGACATGTATCAGAAGTTCTCGATCAGGGAATGGAAACAAGGGGCGAATTTTACTTGATGCATGGCTCTATTTAAAGAGCAAGCGGGATTTGTTTTCCTGAGTTCGTGAATTCAATGCTATAGTTGAAGCGTTTTTTAGATAAATTTGAACAAGTTGTGAGCAAATATGAGCAAACTTCGTAGAATCACGTCTCTTATTTTTATGACCATAATTATGGTGGGTTGCTCGTCTATACCTGAACAACCGACCAGTGTTGAGTGGCAAAGTCACCAAAACCGACTTCTACAGATAGAAAACTACCAAGCCTCGGGCAAGCTCGCCTACATTTCTCCAGAGCAGCGCCAAAGCCTAAATTTCATTTGGAAACATTCACCAAATCAAAGTCAATTAAGGCTCACTACTTTTCTCGGTCAAACTGCACTGAACCTAACCATAGATCCATCGGGTGCAAAAGTCGTGACCTATGGCGATCAAGTATTTACTCATGCGAGCGCTTCAGTCTTGGTTGAGCAGCTGACAGGTTTACAGATCCCTATTGATCACCTGCCACAATGGTTCCTTGGCATTCCAGACCAAGCCGATTCCTATCAACTCAGCAGTACCAACACTCTTGAATCTCTGTCCAAACAAGTCAGCAGTCAATTATGGACACTGAATTTTGCTAACTATCGCAATACAGAAATGCCGAGTAAGCAACTATCGGATGAAGACAACGCAAAAGTAGAGACAATCCCACTCCCTACTCGATTGTCATTCAAGCAAAACGAGAACAAAATCAACATTGTAGTTTCGAAGTGGACACTGAAAAAATGATAACAACGCCAACTCATTGGCCCTCTCCGGCTAAACTGAATTTATTTCTCTATATCACTGGTCGACGTGACAATGGCTATCACGAACTTCAAACCTTATTTCAGTTTGTCGATTTTGGTGATGAACTGACGGTCACTGCAAATAAAAAAACAAGTGCGATCACAATAACCCCTGCAATTCCGGGCGTTGCTACAGAAGACAACCTTATTTGGAAAGCGGCTACTGCCCTTCAACAATACACATCGACATCTTTCGGTGCGGATATTGAACTCAAGAAAGTGCTGCCTATGGGTGGTGGTATTGGTGGAGGCTCTTCAAACGCAGCAACCGTGTTGGTCGCCCTGAATTATTTATGGCAACTCAACCTGTCAGACGATCAACTCGCCGAGATCGGTTTGAAGCTTGGTGCTGACGTTCCTGTGTTCGTTCGAGGCCATGCCGCCTTTGCGGAAGGGGTTGGAGAACAGCTTCAGCCCGCTAATCCGGATGAAAAATGGTATCTTGTTGTTAAGCCTCAAGTGAGCATAGCAACTGTAGACATATTCACGCATTCAGAATTAACTCGAAATACGCCGAAGCGAGCGCTATCAACGCTTCTAGAGCAAGAATACGTAAACGATTGCGAAAAAATTGTGCGAATGCTGTACCCAGAGGTTGATAAGCAACTTTCATGGCTGCTACAATACGCGCCGTCGAGATTGACTGGCACTGGTTCGTGCGTTTTTGCTGAATTTAGCAGCAAAAAAGAAGCCGAATTGGTGTTGGAACAACTGCCTGACACAGTTTCCGCTTTTGTAGCGAAAGGACGAAACATTTCTCCTTTAAAAGAAACTTTGGCTGAATACCACTCAGCCCACCCACAATCTATTTAAAACTGGACGCAACCCGAGGTTTCCACCGTGCCTGATATGAAGCTATTTGCTGGTAACGCAACACCTGAACTAGCCCAACGTATTGCTGATCGTCTATACATCTCTCTTGGCGATGCTACTGTAGACCGTTTTTCTGATGGCGAAGTCGCTGTTCAAATCAATGAAAACGTTCGTGGTAGCGATGTATTCCTGATTCAATCAACTTGTGCACCAACCAATGACAACCTAATGGAATTGGTGGTAATGATTGACGCAATGCGCCGTGCTTCTGCTGGCCGTATTACTGCTGTAATCCCTTACTTCGGTTATGCCCGTCAAGATCGTCGTGTACGTTCTGCTCGTGTGCCAATTACTGCAAAAGTTGTTGCAGATTTCCTTTCTAACGTTGGCGTTGACCGCGTTCTTACTATCGACCTACACGCAGAGCAAATCCAAGGCTTCTTCGATGTACCTGTTGATAACATCTTCGGCACTCCAGTTCTTCTAGAAGACATGGCGAACCGTGGCTTAGAAAACCCAGTTGTGGTTTCTCCAGACCTTGGTGGTGTTGTACGTGCTCGTGCTACTGCTAAAGCGCTAGGTGATGTTGACATCGCTATCGTTGATAAGCGTCGTCCACGTGCTAACGTTTCTGAAGTAATGAACCTAATCGGTGATGTTGAAGGCCGTGACTGTGTGATCGTTGATGACATGATCGATACGGGTGGCACACTATGTAAAGCAGCTGAAGCGCTAAAAGAGCGCGGTGCTAAGCGTGTATTCGCTTACGCAACTCACGCTGTTTTCTCTGGTACTGCTGCGAACAACATCAAGAACTCTGTTCTAGACCAAGTTATCGTAACGGATTCTATCTCTCTATCTCCAGAGATGGCTGCGACGGGTAAAGTGACAACACTTAGCCTTTCTCGCATGCTTGCTGAAGCGATTCGTCGTATCAGCAACGAAGAATCAATCTCAGCGATGTTCAACTAATCAAAGCCCAATAGCTTTTTTTACAAAAGCTTGGTTTTAGAAACACGCGAGAGAAAGATATTAAGCACTTCAGTCAATGAAGTGCTTTTTTTATGTCTGAGTAATATTGCACTGCTAGTTATCACAAACAGGAATAATCGCGCAGCTATCAGCTAGCTCGCACCTTTTTCATAAACTGTGATATCATACGGCGCTTTTTGAAATCCCAAGAGAGATCCATACCTTGAGCCAACAAATAAAACTTCTCGTTGGACTGGCTAATCCAGGTCCAGAATACGCCAAAACTCGCCACAACGCGGGCGCTTGGGTAGTTGAAGAATTAGCGCGTGTACATAACGTGACACTAAAGAACGAACCAAAGTTCTTTGGCCTAACGGGTCGTATCATGGTTCACGGTGAAGATCTTCGTTTGCTGATCCCAACGACTTTTATGAACTTGTCAGGCAAAGCAGTTGCAGCCTTAGCAAAGTTCTACCAAATTAAACCAGAAGAGATCATGGTCGCTCACGATGAGTTAGATCTGCCTCCTGGTATTGGAAAGTTTAAAAAAGGTGGTGGTCATGGCGGACATAATGGTCTGAAAGACATCATCAGCAAGCAGGGTAACAATAAAGAATTCTATCGTCTTAGATTAGGCATCGGCCATCCAGGACACAAAGATAAAGTTGCAGGTTATGTATTAGGCAAAGCTCCTCAAAAAGAGCAAGAGTGTATCGAGGCCGTCGTTGACGAATCGGTTCGCAGCCTAGACATCTTATTAAAAGATGGCCTACCAAAAGCACAAAATCGCTTACATACGTTCAAAGCAGAATAAGGTTTATATCATGGGTTTTAAATGTGGCATCGTTGGTCTACCAAACGTTGGTAAGTCAACTCTGTTTAACGCACTGACTAAAGCAGGCATCGAAGCAGCAAACTTTCCATTTTGTACGATCGAACCAAACACAGGTATCGTTCCGGTTCCAGATCTACGCTTAGATGCATTAGCAAAAATTGTTAATCCACAGAAGATCCTTCCAACGACAATGGAATTCGTAGATATCGCGGGCCTAGTTGCTGGCGCATCTAAAGGTGAAGGTCTTGGTAACAAATTCCTAGCTAACATCCGTGAAACTGACGCTATCGGTCACGTTGTTCGCTGCTTTGAAAATGAAAACATTGTTCACGTTGCTGGCAAAGTATCTCCAATTGAAGATATCGAAGTGATCAACCTAGAACTTGCACTGGCTGACTTAGACAGCTGTGAGCGTGCAATTCAACGTAACGCGAAGAAAGCGAAAGGCGGCGACAAAGACGCTAAATTCGAAATCACTGTACTAGAAAAGCTACTTCCAGTTCTAACTGAAGGTGGTATGGCACGTACTGTTGAACTTGGCAAAGAAGAAGCGGCAGCAATCGGCTACCTAAACTTCCTAACGCTTAAGCCAACAATGTACATCGCAAACGTTGCAGAAGATGGTTTTGAAAATAACCCATACCTAGACGCTGTTCGTGAATACGCAGAAAACGAAAACAACGTTGTTGTTGCTGTTTGTGCAGCAATCGAATCAGAGCTTTCTGAGCTTGATGACGAAGATCGCGAAGAGTTCCTTGCGGATATGGGTATCGAAGAACCAGGTCTTAACCGAGTGATCCGCTCTGGTTACGAACTACTGACTCTTCAGACTTACTTCACAGCTGGTGTTAAAGAAGTTCGTGCTTGGACAATCCCTGTAGGTGCAACGGCGCCACAAGCAGCGGGTAAGATCCACACAGACTTCGAGAAAGGTTTCATCCGTGCTGAAGTTGTTGGATTCGATCACTTCATCGAATTTAACGGTGAGAGCGGTGCGAAAGACGCAGGTAAATGGCGCCTTGAAGGTAAAGAATACATCGTTAAAGATGGTGACGTTGTTCACTTCCGCTTCAATGTATAATTCTGATTAAACATCTAGAAAAAAGGCCAGTGAATTCACTGGCCTTTTTGTTTTTCCCCTTTCTAAATTGTCCCTCACCAGAAACTTAACTTCCTATATATATCGCCTTTTAGACCTGTTTTTTGTCGACAAATACGCCTCTTTGCCTAAAAAGAAACCGAACAGATGTTTATTCGCGATTTATTCAAAAAAAAAGTTGACGGGTTTCACTCAACTCCGCATAATGCGCCCCGTTCACAGCGAAGCGGCAACGTTTCGAAATGAGCAACAATATGGAAATGGCTACTTAGCTCAGTTGGTTAGAGCACATCACTCATAATGATGGGGTCGCAGGTTCAAATCCCGCAGTAGCCACCATTTCCTAAGCACTCTATTTGATATTAAAGTTTGTCTTTAGTAACAAAGAGTTTTTAGGAAATAACGCGGTCGTGGCGGAATTGGTAGACGCACCAGATTTAGGTTCTGGCGCCGAGAGGTGTGAGAGTTCAAGTCTCTCCGACCGCACCATATTGAGATGTCTTAATTGATATCATTGTTGGGCTATCGCCAAGCGGTAAGGCACCGGCTTTTGATGCCGGCATTCCCTGGTTCGAATCCAGGTAGCCCAGCCACTATTTAAAGTGTAATTATCTTTAAAAAGATAATGGCATTGAAAGCAAGATTATATTATATTGTCTCGCTCTCAGATGGCTACTTAGCTCAGTTGGTTAGAGCACATCACTCATAATGATGGGGTCGCAGGTTCAAATCCCGCAGTAGCCACCATTCTTTCTTCGAGAAAGAAAAGACAACGTTATATTGAATCACCAATATTCA